>JAYVXK010000919.1:0-4102 GCA_043785265.1 Myxococcales bacterium
CCACTTGTGAGGCTTCCACCATCGGTTGACGCGCATCCCTATGAGGAACACGACGAACTCGCCGTCCATCAAACCAGTCACGCGCTTCTGAATATTAGAAGATGTTAACATTGTTCACCTGTTGATCAAAAAAAGGGAGCCGCTGCCTTTAGGGTGCGAGGCCGTCGATGAGGGCGCTCGTTGCCTGGGTGTAGAAGTGCTCGAACGCCGCGTCGTCGCCGACACTCGCTAGGTGCCCGGACAGCCGCAACGACACCAAGCCGTGGACGTGCGCCCAGATGATCGTGGCGTGAGCGTGAGGGTCGCCTTTGCGAATGACCCGCGCTTGGATGCACTCGCGCACGCGGTCGACCAAAAAATGAAACGTCGGATCGTCCCCTTGGTCTTTGGGTAGGGGAGCAAAAGTGGCAAAATCCTCGGCTGCGCCCATGAACATGACCCGATAGTCGCGCGCGTGTTCGAGACCAAACCGTAGATACTGCTGCGCGCAACGCGCCATTCTCTCTCGCGGAGTCTTTGCCTCGAGAGCACGCAACAAGTACGACGAAAACACGCGAAACCCCCCAGCGCAGACCTCGCGCAGAAGCGCTTCTTTGCTGTCGTAGTGACGATAGACCGCCGCAGCCGACACGCCTGATCGACGCGCCACCTCGCGCAGCGACAAACGAGCGAAGCCGTCCTCCAGGTAGAGGTCTCGCGCGTGGGCCAGCAGCCGCGCCTTGGTCTTGTCTCCGCCGTCGGTCATGTGAACATTGTTTACGTCCTCAGGAGTCGATCGTCAAGTGGCGGCCGGTTTGATACAACCGTCCCATGGCGAAAGTGCTCGTGTTGGGGTCTGGGTCGCGAGAGCACGCGATCGCCGCCGAGATGGCTTACGAAGGCCACGAGACGCTCGTATTGCCTGGGAACGCCGGCACGCACGCATTTGGTCGCAATGTCGTCGGCGAGCCGCATGAAGTTTGCGAGCGTGAACGGCCAGACTTGGTGGTGATCGGACCCGAGCAGCCTCTCGTCGACGGGCTCGCAGATACGCTGCGCGAGCGCGGTTTTTCGGTCTTCGGGCCAAGCAAAGCGGCGGCCCAGCTCGAGGGATCCAAGGTCTTCATGAAGCGCTTCTTGAGGCGTCACAAGATACCGACCGCAGATTTCCAAGTGTTCGATGATCCAGACCGCGCAGAGGATTATGTACGCGTCGCCGCCAGACCGCTGGTCGTGAAGGCAGACGGACTGGCAGCGGGCAAAGGAGTCGTCGTCGCGCAGAACACAGACGACGCCTTGTCTGCGGTTCGCTCGATGATGCGCGAGCGCGCGTTCGGTGCCGCTGGTGAGGTCATCGTCATCGAAGAAGTGTTGGCCGGCGAAGAGGCGAGTTTTCACGTGATCTGCGATGGGACGAACGCAGTGCCTCTCGCGGCTGCGCAAGATCACAAGCGAGTGCATGACGGCGACCGAGGCCCCAACACAGGAGGGATGGGAGCGTATGCCCCCGCGCCCGTGGTGACCCCCGAGGTACATCGCGCGATCATGGAACGCGTCGTCGAGCCCACGCTAAAAGGAATGGCGGCTGAAAATAGCCCGTTTTGTGGTGTCTTGTTCGTGGGTGTGATGATCGATCACGGCGAGCCGCACGTGCTCGAGTTCAATGTTCGGTTTGGCGATCCCGAGACTGTCGTGCTGCTCCCGCTGTATCGCGGTCATGTTCATGCACTGCTCGATGGCGCAGCCAAGGGCACTCTGCCCGCCGCGCCCACGCCCAAAGGACACGCGCTGTGCGTCGTGATGGCGGCCGAGGGATATCCGTCCGCACCCGCGAAAGGCGACGTCATCGAAGGACTCGAAGCGCCTCTCGACCCCGGCCAGTTCGTGCGCCACGCCGGCACGACCATGGATGGCAACCGCGTCGTCACGTCAGGAGGCAGGGTCCTCTCGGTAGGTGCGGTCGCTGATTCGCTGCAGGCAGCGCAAGACTCAGCCTACACGGCGGTCTCGCGAATTCGCTGGCGCGGTGAGCATCACCGAGAAGACATCGGTTATCGCGCCCTGAAGCACCTGCGCCGAGATTGACCAAGACGGCGGGAGCGGGGACGGGAACGGCGAACGGGAGCGGGGACGGGGACGGTCCGAGAATTTAACGCGCGCGCATCGTCTTCGAGAACATCGCCGCTCGTTCCACGTAGTGCGTCGCCGCGAACGACAAGAACACCAACTCCTCGGCCGTCAGCGGTCGAATCACTTTCGCAGGCGAGCCCATCGCGAGCACACCGTCCGGGATTACGACGCCTTCGGTGACCAGCGAGCCCGCGCCGAGTACGCTGCGAGCCCCTATTTTAGCGTGGTTGAGCACGATGCTGCCGATGCCGATGAGCGACTCGTCTTCGATTGTGCACCCGTGCAAAGTGACTGTGTGGCCGACCGTCACGCGCTTGCCGATCGAAAGCACGATGCCGTCGTCCGTGTGCAGAACACTGTTGTCCTGCACATTGGAGTCTTCGCCGATGATGATGCGATCGTTGTCGCCGCGCACTGTGGCACCAAACCAGACACTCGAGCGCGCGTGCATCTCCACGCGACCGATGACGACTGCGTTGGGAGCGACGAAACACCCTTCGGCGAGTGTCGGCGAGATTGAATCGAACTCGTAGATCATTCGAAGACGCCAAATCCTCCTGCGGTCCATACGAGCACCGTCAGCCCGGGCACCAGACCCCACGCGACGTCGTAGGTGACGTGCGCCGCGTTGTCGCGACCATCACCGACGAAGCGCAAAATCAGCACCGACAGAAACACATTGACGACATTCGGCAGGCTCACGCACGCCAGCTCGCTGTATGCGCCAGCGAACAGCAAAACGGCTGTGACGACGACACGAACCGCTGCATGTTGCGGCCGAATCAGCAGAAGCGCGATTCCGCCAAGACCGAACGTGAACGTGGTCCATCCCAGAACGTGCGGAGCGACATGGGTCTTCGACGTCATGACGAGTCCAATGATCGCGACCAGCACGCTGAGCACGAAACACACTGCGAACAGCACGATCGGCAACACCATCGACGCCTGGCGCGGAGGTTCGTTCGCAGCCGCACCACGCGGCTGCCTGTTGCTCGGCATGGTGTTCGCGATGCCCGCCTGCGCGATTTCGGGCCGCGGATAGGTCTGATGCTGCGCCGCGGGTGGCAAGGTGGTTCGCGGTGGCGGGGCAACAGGGATCGCTGGTGGCGACGGAACCGTGGGTGGCTCGCGCGTCGCGATCGCATGCATCACATCATGCACCGTCGTGACGATCTGCCACGAAGGAGACCCCGCCCGCGCAACATGCGCATCCCGCGAAATTTTGCCCTCCATCACGCCACGCGCAAGCGAAGCCCCAGTCAGAGGCCCCACGTGCTGCCCACTCGGCTGATAAACAAACCACTCACTCATCGGCCCCCAGCCTCGCAAGCCTGACGACCAAACGCAAACCTCTTCCCACCCCGCCGGGAGGACGACCCCAGTCGCAGGTGCACCCCTGAATTAGTCGTGGTATTTGCGAACAAATGGCTGAGATCGCTCCCCTAACGCCTCTCCGTTACGACCTGACCAAGCTCACCAACGGCTTGGCGGACGTGGTTGCTCCGCCTTACGACGTGATCGACGAGGCGCAAAAGAAGGAGCTCCTTCTGCGCGACCCGCACAATGTTGCTCGCTTGATTTTGCCCGATGGCGAGGGCGACTCGAAATACGCCAACGCCATGACGACGCTGAGCGCGTGGCGCGATCAAGGTGTGCTCGTTCGCGATCCGGAGCCTGGGTTCTATCGATACGACCAGACCTTCCTCCCTCCGGGTGGCGGAAAAACCGGCATCACGCGACGTGGATTTCTCGCCCTCGTGAAGTTGCATCCGTTCGCCGATCGGATCGTGTTGCCGCATGAGCGCACGCTTTCGGGGCCAAAAGAAGATCGCCTCAAGTTGTTTCGTGCCACCAAAACCAACCTCTCACCAGGTTTCATGCTCTATCGCGATGCCCGAGGTGAACTCGAAGAGCCTCTCGAGACCGGCGACGTGATCACGGAGTTTTCGACCGCCGACGGTGTGCATCACGTGCTCGCAAAAGTGACGGCGCG
>JAYVXK010000920.1:0-4098 GCA_043785265.1 Myxococcales bacterium
CTGCAGTCTGACGACCATCCTCGGTTATGTCGCGCTCATCAAGTCGCACAATCAGGCTATTCGGAGCCTCGGAAGCGTCGCGGTCGTGGGAGAGATCTGTTGTTTGCTTGCCGCGGTCGTCGTGCTGCCCGCGGGTTGGTACTTGGTCGAGAGACGCGAAAGCGCGAGGAGAGGCTCGATCCCGGATGCCTAATCCTTAGGCTTAGGTCCCGTCCCCGTCCCCGTCCGCCGTCCCCGCTCCCGTCCGCCGTCCCCGTCAACCCCTCGCGAAGGATCGGTTCTTCTCCTCCCCCATGACCATGGGGGAGGTCGGGAGGGGGCTTCCCGCTCCTTAGCCTAAGGCTTAGGCGCACATGCAACTGACTTGTCCATTGTCCACCGGGCCCTGTCCCCCGTTCGGACACGAGTTTGGCTTTGGCGCACAGAACGGTGGCGGCGGGACGCATGGCGGCGGAACGCATCCTTGTGTTGTGCCTCCGCCTCCACCTCCAAAACACTGACCGGTCGTCGTGTTTGGCGGACACGTGCCCGCGTCGGTGGGCGCCACGCACAGAGGAGCTACGCCACCGCAACAAGGATGGATGCACCACTCCTTGGCGCCGCAGGTCGCGCTTCCACATGCGATCGGAGCCGCGTCGCCGTTGCTCGCGGAGTCATTCGCTGATGCGTCGTTGTTCGTCGTCGTGCTGCCGGCGCAGGCGACGAAACCGAAGAGAAGGAAAAGCGCGGAGAGCGTTCGCATGGCTTGAATCTAGCATCGAATTGAGTCATTCAGTGGGTCATGACTTCGAACTTTCTTGTGCTTGGGTTTGTGGCGGGGGTTGCACTGGTTGCATGCGGCGGACGCACTCCGATCGGCACTGTCGTCTACATTGGCGACGATGCATCGGTCTCAGTCGATGCGTCGCTCGATGAGCAGAAGCCCCCGTCCAAGCGAAGCGCGCTGCTCAACAACTCGTGTGGTCCCACCGATCAACTGGCCATCGAGTTGTCGATCGCGTCCATTCCGACGCTGCAATGTGGCCAGCCAATATCGAACCCGCTCGTGGACATCCTCATGTGGGATCCGCCGACGGCCCCGGGGACGTTTTCTTTGGAGTTCGGTTCTAACGGCAATGCAACCGCGACTGTTTGCCAGGGAGGCCCTTGCAAGACGCCCACATCCGGTACCCTAATCTTCACAACTTATGATCCTAAGGGCACGACTGTTGTTGGTACCTACTTTCTTGTGTTCAGTAAGGGGCCTAGCGAGTCCGGATCGTTTACAGCAACGCAATGTCACGGGCCCGCGATGTGCGGCTGATTTCAAGGCACATTCGGAGTCTGCATCCGGTATCGTCGTCTGCATGCTCGCGTGCAGGTGCCCGAACTGCGGATCGCCCACGACCATCTCGCTCGCGTCTCGAGAGGGACTCCGGTGCGGTCAGTGTCGTTATGTCGGACCCTATCCATCGGATGTCGCCATGCAAGTCGCTGCGGCGAGTCAGGTTCTGTCGCGTGCCGATCTAAGGCAACGCCAGTTCACCAACGTGCAACGTGGCTCGCTCGGCACTACAGACATCGGCCTGTGGATCTACGGAATTGCGTTCGCGGGGATGACGTTCTTTTTTGGGGCCTACGCGTTGCTCTATTTACCAAGCGCCGACGGCCTACCGTTCGTCATCCTCTTTGGCTTGCCGGTCGTGGTCGTCGTGTTGATGGGCGGCGGCGGTTTCATGTGGGCACTAGGTCGTCGGCGCCGATTCGAAGATCTCTGCGCGGCACAGCCACCTATCCACCCTGGCGATCCGGCGTGTTGTCGTGTGTGCGGAGGGCCTGTTTCCAGCGCAAAAGACGGAGTCGCGGTCGTGCGATGTGGACACTGCGCAGCAGACAATCTGGTGAGCGTCATTGCGCTCGAGCGTGCACGCGCGCGTTCAGCGCTGGTCTTCACCGACTACGAACGCTGGACGGCTTCGCAGGCGGTTTCGGTGGGCGGTGTCACTGCGGCGAGCGGAGTTGTCTTGGTGGTCTTGAGTGTGTTGACTCCCGTTTTGGCATTCGGCATCGCGATGATCGCCGTCTTCTTCGGGATGCTCTCTCAGTAGCGGTATTGGTACTTGGATCCGTGGGCACTTAGATCCTTAGAAACCGCACATCTGCCCGGCATTCTCTTTTTTTAACACTTCGAGGAGCGGCGCATAATACCGAGCCATTGCCTTGACCGAGATGTCTTCGCCGGTGACTTCGCGGAGCACCGCGCGCCAATCACGCGTGTCTCCGAGAGCGAGTATCTGGCGCAGCGCCTCGCCGACTTGTTTGTTTTGATAGTAAGTGCACGCGTGAGGGTCCGCATGGACGATGTCCTTGCAAAAGTGCTCGTGGAGTTGATGCTTGATGAGCGTCGCCAGGGCGTAGTCGTAGTACTGCCCAGGGTCGTCATTGATGTGCGTCTTGCTGCAGGCGTCGCAATTCGACTCGTCCCGCGATAAGGGCGGCGCCACCCCTTGGAACTGAGCGACGTACTTCCACCACCGCCCGTTGAGCTCGGTCGCAGGCAAATTTGCCGAATAGAGATCGTGTTCGTAGTGAGCCATCGTGCCCGCTGCAAACGCGAAGAAGACAGGTCCCTTCGACAGCGCGTCGTCGAGCAACATGTTCGTGGGATCGAGCTTGTCGTTCGGACCCAGTAGACCCACTTGCCTCAGATAAGGCTCTTGCCGAACCGAAAGAGAGATCAACTCTCCAACCCCCTCGTGAAAGGCGCGATTGGCCCCTCGACGCAACACGGGTGGCACCGACTCGGTCGCGTAAGAGAGGTAGTAATAGATGTGTCCCAGTTCGTGGTGCGCCGTCAGAAACCAGTCTTCGTTGGGTTCGACGCTCATCAGCGATCGCACGCTCTTGTCGAGATCCATGTGCCAAGCGCTCGCGTGCGAGTTCTTGTGTCGGCTGTCGCCCTTCTTGACGGGATAGAGATCGCTACCTTCCCAAAAAGACTTAGGTAAGGGATCAAACCCCATCGAGACATAATACTTCTCGGCTTGCTCGGGAAAGTACGCGAGGGGCTTCTGCGTGAAGAGCTTGTCCAGGTTCACCGAGTCGACAATCCTCGGCCAAGACTGCGCCCAGCGGTTGTCGATCCAATGAGCCGGCACGAGCGTCGGTTCTTTTTGCTTGTAGCGTTTTGCGAGCTTTTTTCGGGCATAACACTGCAGCTCCGTGAGCAGAGGCCGCAACTCTGCGAGCGAGTCGTCGAGCAGCTTCATCATTTCGTCGACGGTCATTCCGTAGTCGGCGACCTGCAACGCGTAGAAGTCGGCGTAGCCAAGTTCTTTGGAGGTGGCATTGCGCAGGTCGCGGAGGTCCAAGATTCCTGCGCGAAGCGGCTTGCCGATGTCTTTCGAAGCGCGCCACGCATTTTCGCGAACACTTAGATCGAGAGACGATCGGAGTACGTCGTCGATGTCATTGGCCGTGGCGGTCTTCACGCAACGCGGCCCCTGTCGCTGCAGACAGTAGACATAGCCATCTTGCGTGGCCGACTGTTTGGCTTCCGCGGCGATTCGTCTTCCGAGGAGCGCGCGATCCGTCGCGGGCGCGGCGGCGGCATCCAACAAGATCACTCTCAGTTGGCGAACACTTAGATCGTCCAGGTCGGTCGCGTGCGCGAGCAGCTCTTTCGCCCGACGGATGACGTACGCGCTGCCCGTGAAACCTGCCATGACCTGCTCGGCACCCACGCGCTCCCCTGCGTGCGCATCCGAGACATCCGTCGAGGCTTTCCACTCGGAGTCTTGCAACTCCGCGGTCATGTCGACCAAAACACGATTGTAGAATTCAAGAAACAGCTTGGCGTCTTCTCGAAGATTCGCGGACGCAAAAGCCGCATGAGGACGGCACGTCCGCGCCCCAGGCGTGGCGTGGTCAACACAAGGAAGAGGCGCTGCGATCACCGATCCAGGCGGGATTCGTGGCTCCGGAGAGCCACACGCGAACGCAGTGAAGAGGCACAGAGACACACCCAAGAGAGCGACGCGACGCATGCGGCACGACTAACACGCTGGCGCGCCGGAGGATAACGCGCTACATGCTCCCCTGTTCCCAGGTGCCGGATTG
>JAYVXK010000921.1:0-4086 GCA_043785265.1 Myxococcales bacterium
GAACTCGGTCGGCCGTCGCAACGACTCGAAGAGCGTGGCACTTCGGTAGATGTCGACTGGGTCCTGCGTGCGAACATTGCCGGCAGTAAGAGGCAGGAAGCCAGACGGCGAAACATCGCCCGTGTGCGAGATGAACATGACCCCGTTGCCGTCGCGGACGCCGAAGCCCGAGCGAGCAGCCATCACCGCCGGCACGTTGCGACGCTCGAGCACGACGCGGCGGAAGTTGGGGGCTTCGGTCGTCGTCACCACAGGAAGGCCTGGGCCGCGTGGAAGATCGGCCAACCACTCGAGCAGCGTCTGGGCCTCGCTGGGCTCGATGGACTGGAGCACCGAACCGCGCCCGACCGAAACCAGGAAGAAGAGACTCCATCGAGCTGCATTCATCCGCGTCACGAGTCGATACACTTCTGGAAGATCTTCGAGTGTCTCTGCGCTGACCAGTGTGTTGACCTGCACCATCAACTCCACATCGGCGGCGACTTGGCCGGCGATCAGAGTTCGCTCGAAACAACCCGGCACTCCTCGCAACGTGTCGTGTCGAGCCGCGGTCGCTCCATCGATGCTGAGCGAGATGGCATTGACGCCTTCGTCGCGAAACCGGCGCACGACTTCCGGTGTGAGCCGCGGCGTCGCGCTCGGCGAAACGGACACGGCGAAGCCGAGTGATCGCGCATGGCGGACCAGTTCCCACAGGTCCACTCGCTCGAGCGGGTCTCCCCCAGTCAGGACCACGTGAGGCTTGGGATCACCAAACGCAGCCAGACGCTCGAGCAACATGAGCCCTTCGGTGTGGTCGAGTTCCTGCGGGTCGGCATGCGGCGTCGCTTGGGCACGGCAGTGTCGACAGGCGAGGCTACACGCGCGGGTGATCTCCCAGTAGACGCGGAGGGGGGCGTGCTCGAACGAAAGAGGAAGGTGGAGTTCCACGTCCTTTGGTAGAGCATGGCCCGTACCGTTGCCCGGAGGCTGCCCCCGTAGTGCGCGCGGGCGCGTGGGTCTGCACAAGCTGCGCGCCGGCGCATTCCGTGCGCCGAACCTGACCGTCCCCGTCCCTGTCCCCGTTCCCGCTCCCGTCGCTGTCCCCAATCAGAACTTCGTCGCAACCAACTCTGCGCACGCGCTCCGGCGTGGCTTGCCGCTGGTCGTTCGTGGGACGCTGCCGATTGGCCACAGGTGTACGGTCTCCACTCGCACGCCCAGTGTCGCCAAGATCTCGCCGCGGATCGTCCGCGCGAGGGCTTCACGCTTGGAGGGCTCGCGCTCTGCGGTCTCGGCCACCATGACGATCTCCTCGGTGCCCTTGGCCTCGTTGCGTTTTCCGAACGCGACGACCGACCCAGGTCGCAGGGCGCCCACGTCGATCGCTACGCGCTCGAGATCGTAGGGGTAGACGTTGCGGCCCGACTGGATGATGAGATCCTTCGAGCGGCCAGTGACGAACAGGCGGCCCTCGTCGATGAAGCCGAGATCGCCCGTCAAAAGCCACCCGTCGCGCAGCGCGGACTGCGACGCTTCTTCGTTGCGGAAGTACCCGTCCATCATCGAGGCACCTGCGACGCGAATCGTGCCAACGCGCCGCTCAGGCTGCGGGGTTCCGTCGGTCGAGATGATCGACACGCGCGTGCCAGCGACGGGTGCGCCGACCGACACGATCTCGGCGGTGTCCCCGACAATGACTTCGCCGCGCTCGAGTCCATCGCGATCGACCGAGAGCGATGCCAGGGCCTCCGCCGCTGGAAACGTGACGGCGAGTGTGTACTCGGCCATGCCATAAACGGGCAGCAGCGCGTTCGCGCGAAGACCGAGAGGCGCCATGGCACGCTCGAATCGCCGCACCGTCGGCATGAGGACGGGCTCTGCGCCGTTCAGCGCAACACGAAGCGAGTCGAGCCGCGCGCCGTCGAGTCTTCCTACCCGCGATGCGCACATGTCATAAGCGAAGTTCGGTGCAGCAGTGAGGGATGCGCCGACGCGACTCGCCAGATCCATCCACCGATCGGGTCCCATCGCGAACCATTCAGGCGATGCGAGGTGCACGGGATAGGGATGAGCAATCGCTGTGAGCAGCACACCGACGAGACCCATGTCGTGAAAGAGCGGGAGCCAACTCACGCCCACGTCGCGCGCGCCAATGCCGAGGCCTGTCGCGATCGCGAAGGCGTTCGACATGAGCGCGCGGTGCGAGATGACGACTCCCTTTGGCCGGCCTGTCGTCCCGGAGGTGTATTGCACCAGTGCTGCGTCTGAGCCTGAAATCGACGGAAGGGGCAAGAACGTGCCGTGTACGCACTCGAGGTCCGCTTGCGTGACGACTGCGCACGGAGGTGGTGACGCGTGCAACGATTCGAGCGCGCGCGGGTAAGTCACAAGCAAGCGTGGGTCCGCGCTGTCGAGCACGAGCCTCAAGTTCCGCAAGAAGGGATCCATCGATCCGAATGTCATGGGCGACGCAAGCGGAACGGCAGCAGCCCCACAGAGCATCGCACCCAGGAGCGCGGAGACGAACGCAGGACCCGTAGGCATCAGCAAGACCACGCGATCGCCGTGCACTACGCCTCGTGTGCGAAACAGGACCGACCACCGGTGCGCCTCCGCGAGCAGCGCGCGAGCGCAGAGTTGCGGTTGCCCCTTCGTGGAGTGGAAGGTGAACAGATCGGCATCGGCCCGCGCCGCAGCTTCGAGCGCGGCGACGATCGTGTCATTCGACGGAAGTGCCGCAACGGGACTCTCGAGCTGCGCGATCACCTGACGAATCTCCCCCACGCAGAAGACCGCAGCGATGACAAATGTCATCTCGGCAGTTCGCGGCACGCCTCATGCTCTACGGGTTGACGATTATCATCTGCGGAAGGACGCCCGAACTTGAGCCATGTGATTTTCTCGCTCGCCCGAACTGACGTCGCGTGCTCGTTGTGTCCGATCGGGGCCGCCTCGCAAGGGGGCACGGGCAAGTGCCCTATGGTGGACCGGCGCCGCGCCGCAGGGAGTTCGCTGTTCACAGCCGGCTCGCTCACGGAGACCGTCTATTATGTCAAGCATGGGGCGGTTGCCCTCTCGCGGGGCTCGACCGAGAAGCACGGAGAGGACGCTCCCTACGCAGTCAGACGCGCGGGCTCACTCATTGGGCTCGAAGCGATCTTGCAGTCCACCTACGTCGACTCGGCGCGAGCAGTCACTGACGTCACCATCTGCGGTACGAGCCGTCAGCAGATGCTCGTGTGGCTCGAGCAATTGGGAACAGCGCGCGTCGTGCTCGACTGCATCCTCGGGACGATCGTGGGCGACAACGCAGGGCGAGCGACGACAGATGGCAATGCTCCGCAACGTGTGGCGCGCTGGTTGCTCGACTCGTCAAAGCAGAAACGCCTCCCTCGCTCGATCTTGGCTGGGCTCCTGGGGATGAAACCCGAGACGCTGTCTCGCGCGCTCGCAGCGATCGCTCGCACGGGCTGCATCCACCGGACGCGCACCCGCATCGACGTGCGCGACACGGCGTGCCTCGAAGCCATCGCGAACGGCGCCACTGTCGCGGCGTGACCGGGCGCGTTCGGTCACGGTTCGCTCATGAATGCGGGTCGGCAGCGCGCTGATGATTTTTGTCATGGTGTACCGCGGCCCCCAAGCCCACCCACACATGCCCATGGGACCGATCGAACACTTCATGACCGCCGAGCACGTGCACCTGGTTGAACTCCTCGCGGAGGCACACGCGGGGTTCGTCGAAGCGCCTGAGGGACAGCGCTCAGTTTGGAGAACTCAGGCGAGCAGCCCGCACACGTTTCACATCCCAGTCATGGGGACTGGGTTCACGCTCGATACCCCGTTGCGTGTTGCGCGCTTCGGCATCTCTTCGGTGATGTCGATCGTCGACGACGCACTCATCGAACGGATGCGACGTGCGTACTCCGAAAAGGAGGGAATCGAATACAAGCCGATCGGCGCGCGTGCTCCAGACTCGCGTGCACGACGCATCACCGCATGGCTCGACCTCGTTCATGCGTCGATCGAACGCCAGATGAGCGAGCTTCGAGCCTTGCCGTTTTGCCCTGGCAACGACAAGACGAAGTACTTCGAGCTCCTGCC
>JAYVXK010000922.1:0-4083 GCA_043785265.1 Myxococcales bacterium
GACGAGAACGTGAAGTACGGCGTCGTGTTGCGGGTGATGGCTGCGGCTCGGTCTGCTGGAGTGGAAAAGCTCGGCATGGTTACCGATCCGCTCACGGTGAAGTAAGACTAAGCCGTGGCTTACGCGACGAAGTTCAATCCGAGTCACTCAGGCGATGAAGTCGCCCTGGGGGTGGCGATCGCGATCGCGCTCCATGCTGTGCCGCTCATCGTGTTGGGTTTGCGCGCGACGCATCCGATGCCGACTCTCGAAGAAAACAAAGAACAGGTGAGCAAACCCGTGATCGCGGCGTCTCTGCTCAAGCTCGGAAAGCCGCTGGATCCAAGCAAATTGCCTGACCGCATGGTTCCAAAAAAAGCGACTGCACCGAAGAACGATCTGGTCGCGTCGACGAATGATCCTTCGCACAAAGTCGACGGCGGGCCACCACCTCCCAACGTGGAGAACAGCGACATCGCGTCACTCGTGAAGAAGAGCGACCCCTTCGCGGAAGACGCTGGCGTCGTGCGACCCGAGCAAGGCTTCGCCGAAGGTGTCGAAGGCGGACTTGCGACCGACAAGTCGCAGGTCCACCCGGGAGACATGTACGCCGCGCGACTGGGGACGTTTTTTCACGAACGGTGGCAGTACCCAACGGTCATCTCTCAAGGCGAGGCGAACAAGCTTTGCGTCGTGGTCGAGTTCAATTTGAACCCGCGCATGGTGATCTGGCATGTGCGCACCATTCCGGTCAAAGTCAGCGGCAATGACCTCTTCGATGATTCAGCGCGCACGATGCTCCAAAAGCTGCTCGACGACCGGACAGCGCTTCCGGAGCCTCCGCCAGAAGTGGCTGACCAATACAAGGGTCGTACTGTACAAGTAGTGCTGTCTGGCGATCTCACGGGAGACACATCGAGATGCAAATGAGGACGGCTGCCACGGTCTGCACACTCGCCGCTGCGAGCGCGCTCGTGTTCGCGTGGCCTGCGGTGGCGCAACAACCTGCGACGACAGCAAGCGCACTGCCTACGGTCGCCGCACCCACGGGCGGTCAAGTCACGCAAATTGTCGTCAGCGGTGGCAATCGAGCGTTGTTCAAAATCGCCCTACCTACGTGGGCCGGTGACGTCGACGTAAGCAAGAGCGGCACGGACACGGCGTCGCGAGACTTCGTGCTCAGCTCGATGTTCCAGGTGCTCGATCCAGCTAGTTTTACGGCCAATCTCGCCGCAGAAGGCAACACGATCGATCCAACGTCGTGGCGCAATGTCGGCGCCGACGGAGTGATCAAAGGCCTCACTTCGATTCGCAACGGCCAATTGCACGTCGAAATGAAGTTGTTCGTCGTGTCTCGCGGGTCCGACGCAGTGCTCAAGCACGACTACGACGTCGCACCAGGCAATGTTCGCAGCGCGGTTCATCAATTCGTCAACGAAGTGATCAAGTGGTTCACGGGCACCGCCGGCAGTTTCGGCAGCCGACTCGTCTTCAGCGCGACGACAGGCCGCGGACAGAAGGGCGTGTTCACGATCGACAATGATGGTCAGAACCTCTCGCACCTGACGGCAGCCTCGAACGTCGCACTCGCCCCGGCTATCTCGAACGGCAATGTGTATTATGCAGGTGGTTTGCCGGACGGCGGTTATGCCCTCTTCAAGATCGGCAGCCCCACAGCAGTACTACAACAAACCGGGCTGATTTTCGGCGTGGCGTTCGGCGGCGGCAAGATGGGGCTCGTCATCTCGCAAAACGGCGCGTCTGACATTTGGGTTGGCAATCCTGACGGCACCAATCTCGCGAAGGTCACGAGCGGCGGTCTCAACACGCACCCCGCGTTCGGTCCTGGCGGTCAACTCGCGTACGTCAGCAACCAAGGTGGCAACCCGCAGATCTATGTCGACAACAAACGCGTGAGCTGGCGGGGCACCTACAACATGGCGCCCGCGTGGTGCAACGATCCCGAAGGCATGAAGATCCTGTTCATGGGACGCGACGGCGCGACCTGGGACATCTTCAGTGTGGCGAGCGACGGCAGCGCAGCCAGCATGAAGCGATTGACGCAAGATCAAGGCTCAAACACGTACCCCGCGTGCTCACCCGACGGTCGCATGGTCGCGTTCTTCTCCACGCGCGGCGGCATCTACACGAGCAACAACGCGGGGATGAATCAACAACGCATCTCGACGACTCAAGGCGAGAGTCTGCGTTGGGAAGGCAACTGAAGCTCGTGCGCTGGGGAGCGCTCGCGGTCACCCTGCTCGCGTGCGATCCCGCGGTCGTCGCGCGAGATCCCACCACCAACGCGAAGGTGGCAGCATTGACCGTGCCCGCCGTGGTCGCCCCGGTCATCGTGATCGCGCCAGCGGCTGATTTGACGCCGTTTCATCGCGAGGCCGATCTCGCGGTCAAGATGGTGCCGGGCAAACTCAAGAAGACACAAGTGCCGCTCGAAGGCTCATCGGCCGGTATCTTCACGCCCGATGGCAAAACGTATTTCGTCGACGCGCACACGCCTACCTTCAACGGCGGCTCGCTCGTTTCGGAGGCGCACCCCAAGGGCATCAATGTCGCCGTGCCTTCGGTTCACGAGGCGGGTTTCTCTCCATCGGGTAAGCGCATGTACTTGCTCGACGACGACGCCGACGAAGTGAGTGTCATCACCGTCGTGGATGGCAGTCTCGTTGGCAAATGGCCGGGAGTATTCGTCGCGCGCTTTCTGGGAGAAGACACCCTCGTCATTTGGCACAAGTGCAAGTTGATGCGCGTCGATCTCACCCATCCGACCGCGGAACCGGCGCAAATCGGCCCTGAAACGTGCGGCGCAGCCGACGCGTCCGACGACGGCAAGACATGGGTCGTTGCGTCTCCGTCGACTTATCCCGTCATCGTTTCTGCGCGACGATACAAGTTCGTCCAAAAACTAGATGCGGAGACTGGCGCAGTGACCCCACTCGCGAGCGGCGAGGAAGATCCCATCACCGACGTGCGTCTCTCACCGCCAGGACAGCGCGTGTGCTTTCGCGCAAAGGGAGTGGAGTGCTTGGAGCTGCATGGGTCCGTCGTCTCTGCGTTGCCAAAGCCCCATGGCGATCCATTCTCGATGCGATGGGACTTGGCCGGCGAACAATTTCTGACGACAGCCGCAGGCGATCTGATCTGGGTCGACATTCGGACGCGCGCAGTCCGCACGATTAGCCTCGGCCAAGACGTGCGCGAATGGGGCTTTCTGCCTGACGGCAAGCGCATCTTTGCGTACGACAAAGGCGCGTGGATCGTGGATCTCACGACGGGCGAAGCGACGGAGATTTATCCCAAAGAGGTTCAAGTGGGCGTGTTCGCTCCTTCGCCAAAAGGCGATCACTTCTTGGTGGGACGCGTCGTGGGGACTACCGCCCGAGAGATCGATCTCGTCGAGCTACAACACTGACCGCTACCGATTGAGCTCTGCTTGCTCGCGAATCACTCGCTCGATCGTTCGGGTGGTCATCGTTCCGTCGAGCACTTCGGGATCATCGAGCAACAGCGTGTGCAACGAGATGTTGGTGCGAATGCCGCCGACGATGAACTCCGCGAGCGCTCGCTTCATGCGGATGATGGCTTCTGCGCGCGTTGGTGCGTGGACGATGAGCTTTGCGATGAGTGAGTCGTAGTCGGGAGGCACGCGCCATCCGCCGTACACGCCCGAGTCGACGCGAACGCCAGCGCCGCCTGCAGGGTGATACTCGGTGATGAGTCCAGGCCACGGCGCGAACGACTTTGGATCTTCTGCGTTGATGCGACACTCGATCGCGTGCCCGCGAAAACTCCACGGGCGCGTGTCGGGCAATTCGATTTTTTCTCCCGCCGCGGCGCGGATCTGCAACGCCACGAGATCGAGTCCCGTCACCATTTCGGTCACGGGGTGCTCGACCTGCACGCGTGTGTTCATCTCGAGAAAATAGAGGTTTTTCTCTTCGTCCATGATGAACTCGAGCGTGCCGAGCGACTGATAATTCGTCTCGCGAATCGCCTCGCGGATGATGGCGCCGAGCTCGTGGCGTTTTTCGTTGGTCATCGCCGGACTGGGCGCTTCTTCCATGACCTTCTGATGGCGTCGCTGCA
>JAYVXK010000923.1:0-12889 GCA_043785265.1 Myxococcales bacterium
CGCTCGTGCCGCTCGCCTCGTGCGGTCGCCGCGGCGTGTTGAGCCAGACGTCCACGCCGGAGACCATCGCCCGCGCGATGCGCATCTCGTAGTCTTCGATGAAGACGACCTTCCCAAGCACGCCCGCGTCTCGGCTGGCGTGGACGATGCTCTTGATGAGCTCCTTGCCGCCCTTGTCTTGTGGGTGAGCCTTCCCAGCAAAGACCAACTGCACCGGTCGCGCAGGATCTCCGAGCAAGCGACGCACGCGCTCGACATCCGTGAAGAGCAGCGCGGCGCGCTTGTAGGTCGCGAAGCGTCGGGCAAATCCAATCGTGAGCGCGTGAGGATCGAGGACCTCTTCTGCAGCCGCGATGGCCTCTTTGGGTTCGTTGCGTCGCTTCGCCGCCGTCTTCAGCCAGCGTCGGCAGAGCGTGACGAGTCGATGGCGGCGGTGTTCGTGGATCTGCCAAAGCTCGGCGTCAGGAATCTCTTCGACGCGCGCCCATAGCGCCGCATCGTCAGGGGTCTCCGCCCAACGTGGACCGAGATACCGCGTGAAGAGCGCGGCCATTTCGTCGCTGATCCACGAGGCGATGTGCACGCCATTGGTCACATGATGAATCGGGATCTCGTGCTCGGGCAGCTCGGGCCAGAGCTTCTTCCACATCGTGCGACTCACTTCACCATGCAGCGCGCTGACGGCGTTGTAGTGATCTGCGGTGCGTATCGCGAGCACCGGCATCTGAAACTTCGCGGTCGTGTCGGTGGGGTCGACGCGTCCAAGACTCATGAGTTCGTCATCGGAGATGCCAAGCGCAGCGCGATACGGCTCGAGGTACTTTCGCACGACAGCAGGCTCGAATGCGTCGTTGCCTGCGGGCACGGGCGTGTGCGTGGTGAAGATGTTCTGCGCGCTGCGGGCTTCGCTGGCCACACTGAAGGAGACTCCGTTGTCGCGCATGAGTCTGCCAATGCGCTCGATCGCGAGGAACGCCGAGTGGCCTTCGTTCATGTGACAGACCGTGGGCGAATACCCGATTGCCTCGAGCGCGTGCACGCCGCCGATGCCCAACATGATCTCTTGTCGAATGCGAAACTCCGCGTCGCCGCCATACAGGGGACCCGTGATCGATCGATCCTCAGCGGCGTTCTGCGCCAAGTTGCTGTCGAGCAGCAAGAGCGGGATGCGTCCCACCTGCACGCGCCAAAGCTGCGCGAACACCGTGCGGTCGGGATAGGTCACGCGGATGATGAGCCGCTCGCCATCCGCTCCGTTGACCGCTTCGACCGGCATCCGATGCCAGTCGTTGATGGGATAGCGCTCTTGTTGCCAGCCGTCTTCGTTCAACGCCTGGCGAAAGTAGCCTTCGGCATAAGCGAGTCCCACACCCACAAGCGGTAGGCCCAGATCGCTCGCCGTCTTGAGGTGATCGCCTGCAAGCACGCCGAGTCCACCGCTATAAATCGGCAGAGACTCGTGCAGTCCGTACTCCATCGAGAAGTAGGCGATGCGCGCGTCCTTCGCGGTCGGAAAGTGTTTGTTGAACCAGCCCTCCTGCGCGAGATACCGCTGGAGCGTGGAGTGCGCGGCCTCAAGCCTGGCCAAGAACACGTCGTCCTGCGCGAGCTCATCGAGCCGCGACTGCGTGACACGCGCGAGCAACTCAATCGGATTGCCGTGCACTTCTTCCCAGAGCTCGGCGTCGATGCGCAAAAAGAGCTCTCTGGCTTCAGGAGCCCAAGCCCACCAAAGATTCTTGGCGATCTCACGCAGTCGCTCGAGCGCCTTGGGCAACCGCGGGACGACCGTAAAGCTACGAAGTGTTCGCGTCGGCCCGCCTTTTGGCGGAGCGCTCTTGCTAATCGGCATGGCGCGGCAGCTTAGAGGAGGTCACCCCCCGCCGTCGAGCCCTCCGTCACTCAGCCATGAGTGACGGAGTCGTTAATTACACACGCATATTCGATGTTGTTGACGATGGTCTTGGGGTTGAAGCTCCCGCAGACTTTGCCACCGCAGTCGTTGCCGCCGACCTTGCACCACTTGCCGCACATGTAATTGACCGAGTTGGTCGTGAAGCAGATGAGCCCGGGCGCGCAGTTGCTATTGGTCTTGCTGCAGGTCTGAGAAGTGCCGACTGGGTAGCAGTCGGTCACCATGTTGGTGCCGTCGTAGATGCAACCCGACTTGCCGCCGCACGAATTGGGATCGTTGAGAACGCAATCGGTGGAACAGACGACCAGGTTTTGAATCGCCGCCATGCTGTTGTTGGTGAGTTGCCGACAGACACCCGTGCCAGGCTTGTTGCACTTTTTGCCGTCACCAATGCTGCCGCAATAAGGGCGACAAACGCCCCAAATACACGTTAGCCCCGTCCCGCACTGACTCGCGGTCGCCGTGCACGGTTTGCCGACGCCCGTGGAGCCAGCGGTGACGCACGCGCTCGAGCCATCTAGTTTCACTTGATCGACTTCGCACGTGTCCGATGCGCATCCGCACTGGGGATCGACTCCGCACACATTGCTCGGCGGGCTCTTGGAGCAGTTGTCGACACTCGTGTCGGGCGGATCGCCTCCCGAGTCTGGATTGCCACTCGAGTCTTTGCCGTTGAACGACCCGTCTTGGCCTTTGCCGCCGTCGGGATGCAAGAACGTGTCGTCTCCGGTTTGCACGACACCCGTCGCGCAAGCTGCCAACCACCCAACGCTCGCGAACATCCCTGCTTGAATCAACTTCTGCATGGCTCCCCCGGGTCTCGAACGCGCACGCGCCCCGCGTCCGGGATGAGTAGCACAGGGGTACGTCGCGAGCCTTTGATTAGCCTGCAACGATGCGGTTTTCGAGCACACCCAGACCATCAATTTCCAGTTCGACCACGTCGCCCAACTGCAGCCATTGGTTCTGGGTGATCTTCGATCCGTTGAGTTCGAGAAAGCATCCAGTGCCGCAGGTTCCTGAGCCGATCACGTCGCCCGGATGCACAGTCACGCCATAGCTCACGCGCTCGAGGATCTGCGCGAAGGTCCAATTCATGTCCTTCACATTGCCGAGTGAGACTTGTTTGCCGTTCACGCGCGCCTTCATGGTCAGATCGTATTGCGCGCCTTTGGGGGTGCTCTTGGTGTGAGCGGTGAGTTCGTCTTTGGTCACGAGCCATGGCCCCAAACCCGTCGCGAAGTCTTTGCCCTTCGCGGGACCAAGCGACAGCTTCATCTCTTCCATCTGCAGAGCGCGCGCAGAGAAGTCATTCATGATGGTCAGGCCAAAAACAGCCTCGTCCGCGTTCTCCGCCGTGAGATTCCTGGCCTCCTTGCCCACCACGATCGCGGCCTCGAGCTCGAAGTCGAGTCGGTCGAGGTGCAGCTTCTCGACTTTGACGTCGCCGGGGCCGACCACGCTTTGATGATTGGTGAAGTAGAAGACGGGAAACAGGTCGAACTCAGGGATCATCTCGAGTCCGCGGTTCTTCCGAGCAGTCTCCACATGCTGTCGAAACGCATAACCGTCGCGCATCGACGGCGGGCGAGGGATCGGAGCGAGCAGAGGCGTGTCCTTCGCCAAGAGCGCAATGGGCCGCGCATCGAAGGTGAGTGGGACCCCACCCTTCGCGTAGAGCGCGACGATCTCGTCGGCCACAGGTCGCGCGATCGACGCGTGCTGGACGAATCCCAACACCCCGCGCCCGTACTTCGCTTCGACGTCGGCTTCGCTACACGGCTTGTTTGCGCGGTGTTCGAACCACGAGAAGCAACCTGCGAGGTCCAAGATGGTGTCTCCCACCAGGATACCTGCTCGGCCATGCGCGTGTGTTCGATAGGTCACGAGTTTCATGCGTCCTTGTATCGCAAGGAGCTGCGGCTTATGGCAAGCTCCGATGTTTCGCATTCCGCGCGCAGCCTTCGGCGTCCTCTACGAAGTGGCGCGTCATCTCTTACGGCGACCTGTCGTGGGCATCGCAGCGGCGGCCCGCACCAAGGACGGTCGGTGGCTGCTGATTCGTCGCGGCGACACCGGCACTTGGGCGTTCCCAGGCGGAACACTCGAGTGGGGTGAGCAGTTGCGCGACACCATCGTGCGCGAACTCGACGAAGAAGCCGGCGTGACCAACGTACGCCTCGGCAAAGTGCTCGGCGTCTTCTCGAGACCGGACCGCGACGTGCGGTTTCATGCCGTCACTGTGCTCGTGGCCTGCGAGGTCGACGAGCCCACCAAGAAGCCAAAAAACTCGATCGAGATCCGTGATGTGCGCTTGTTTGACCTCGCAGACGTGCCGCGACCGCTGGCCATGGGCATGGACGACCTGCTCGACATTGCCGTCGAAGACGCCGCGACCATCCTCGAATAGCGGGGTTTTTGGCCCGATTCGTCCTCAATTAGATCGTGGCACCTCGTGATGCGTAAAGGCGGGTCATGGACCGCATCGGCGAATACCAAATCAAACGCCTCGTGGGCGAAGGTGGGATGGGCAAAGTCTACGAGGCCGAGGAGCGGCTCTCGAAGCGACGCGTGGCGCTCAAGGTGCTGCGACCCGAGCTGACCAAGCACGAAGATGGCCGTCGTCTCTTCCTCAATGAGATGCAGATTCTCGCCAAGCTCGAGCACCAGAGCCTGGTGCGAAGTCTCGCCTCGATGGAGCACGAAGGTCAGTTGGTGCTCGTGCTCGAGTATCTCGAGGGTCGCACCCTGCGCGAAGAACTCGCCGCTCGCACCAAGCTGCCGTGGGCCGAGGCTGTCGAGATCGCCGCGCAAATCGCAGGCGCGCTGCAAGTCGCTCACCAGCAAGAACCCTCGATCGTGCACCGCGACCTGAAGCCAGAGAACGTGATGATGCTCGCAGGCGGCGGCGTGAAGGTGATGGACTTCGGCGTCGCCAAAGTGCTCGAAGGCGCGAGTGGTCCGTCGACGCAAAGCATCGGCACGTTGCAGTACATGAGCCCCGAACAGATCGACGCAGGAGCCATCGACGCGCGCAGCGATCTCTACGCTCTCGGTTTGGTGCTCTACGAAATGCTCGCAGGCGACGCACCGTTTCGTTCTTCTTCGCCGCGTGAATTGCTCAATCTGCAATGCACCGCAGAGCCGCCTCCACTCGACGTCGACGTGCCGCAAGGCATCGAAGACCTCATTTTCTCGCTCCTCGCGAAGTCTCCTGATGAGCGTCCTGCCTCCACGGCCGATGTGGTCGCAGCGCTCGCACCGTTCCGCGTGAGCACGAAGAAGACCACGAGCAAACCAGGTCGCCCGCGCGCTGCCACAACCAAACGAACCGAACGCACCGACAGTCAGCCGGGCAGCGAGACGCGTGAGCAACTCAGCGAAGTGCGCACTCCCTCTGGGACGCTCCACTCGCGTCCATCCGGCGCGCCACCCCGTACAGACACGGTGGCGCTCGTCGAAAAAGCCACCGCTCCGCGCCAGATCCCGACTCGCTGGGCTGCACTCGCCATCGTCGTCCTCAGTTTGGCGACGGGACTCTTGACGTACCAAGTTCGCTCCAAGTGGACATCGCCTTCACCTCAGACATCGAGTGCCTGGGCGGCGCAACCACCACGTTGATAGTCGGTCGAGTGCTCGACGAGAGTCGAAGTTGAGGATGGCGCGTGGACATGAGCTCGACGATTCAAGAGCAACTCGCCCAAGCAGAGCCTATTGCGAAGATGGGACGCGCCGAACTCGCTCGACTCGCAGATGGCCGCGTCGCATGGGTGTTGCCAGCTTCGGACGGTGAACTCGCCAAGCAGCTATTTTCCGCCTCCAAACGCGGTTTGTTTGGATTTTCGTCTCTCGATGCGATCGAAGACGGACGCCATGTGCTCGTCCGACAAGCGCGCGAGAGATTGGCAGAGGCAAAGCCCGTGGCCATGCCGTGGAGAGACGCGATCACGATCGTGCGCTCTCTGCTCCGCGCGCAGTCGGAGTTGGAGTCACGCAGTCTCGCGTCACTGCCTCTATCGACGAGCGACGTGACGATCGATCCGCCCACACTCCTCGCGACATCCACACTTGCCCGAATGCTTGGTGGAGAGCACTCATCCAAGAGAGCGTCGCCGCGTTGGTGGTCGCCCGAGGTGATCGACGGCGCGCCATGGGATCACCTGGCGAGTCGGTATTTCCTTGGTCTCGTCGCGTATCGACTCATCGCGGGCGATCTGCCAAAAATCGGCAACGGTGTTCGCGCGGAGATCGAAGCGCGTGCGCAGTGGGGGGTGCCTCCGTTCTCGGATGACATCTCACGCACACTTGCGCCAGGCGTCGAGAGCGCCGTGCTCGCGTGGCTCACTCCAGTTCGTGATCAACGCGCACACGCGACCGACATGATCGCGACCTGCGATGAATTGCTTGGTGCCGCAGCTCGCCCCGTCGCCACGCGGAAAAGCGCCCCTGCGACGGCTCGTCCGAACAAGCCAGCACATGCGCGTTCGACCAGCAGTCCGCGCGCGAGTCTTGGGCGTCGCATGTGGGCATGGCCTCTCGTCGCTGGCGCTCTTACGCTGACGCTTTCGTTCGCGCTCCGACCCGACGAAGAAAGCCACGCGCGCCCTGCAATCAAGGCTGTTCGGATGAACGGAACCGCCGCACAAGACTGCGCTCCATGCCATCAGCGAGAGGTCGATGAGTGGCAGCGAAGCGTCATGTCTCAGGCGTCGCGCAGTCCGCTATTTGGCGCACTCGAGAGTGAAGTCGAAGAGCAAGTCGGTCGCGACGATCGCTGTCCTAACGGCGCGGGCTTCTTGCGAACGGTTCCCCAGAGCGCCGACGTCTGCGTCGACGAGCGGACGTCGATCACCAAGACGGGCGCTGGAGGGGAAGGGTGGTGCGTGAACTGTCACGTGCCTGGCGCGAATGTCACCAAGGTCAGCGCAACTTGGAGCGCGTTTGGAGACCCACGTGGCCGCGCGCCGCTACGCGACATGCTCCCTTCACAAGCGCAAGAAGGCATCTCGTGCGTGAGCTGCCACACCACAGTCGGTCCCGTGGACACTCACGCGCGCGCACGTGGCTACGAAGGCAATCCAACTTGGACGAGCACCAGCACGGGTCGAGTCTTCTTCGCACGACCCGAGGACGACTTCGGCACTCCTGGAATCGCCAACAGCGGATACCGGCTAGATTCAGCGCTTTTGTCGCCACGCACGCCAAGAGGAAATGACTTGGCGCCGCACGCGAGTCCAAGCGCGGCCACCACGAGCTACATGAAATCGAGTGAGATGTGCGGCGCATGTCACGACGTGCGCTTGTTCGGCACCGACGCACTCGCGGCCACTGGGCCGAGCAGCGGCGAACACATGAAGCGTCTGCGCAACGCCTACTCCGAATGGCGAACGTGGTCCGACGACGAAGCCCGCGCAGGACGCACCGCGCCGAGCTGCCAAGGCTGCCACATGAGTCGCTACCCAGGCGTTTGTGTACCGGCCAAAGCAGGCAGCACCGGAGATCCTGATTGCCCGACTGGTACGCGCTTCGAAGCTCGCGCGCCGAGTGACGCAGCCGCCGATCGCACGCACTACTTCACCAGTGTCGATCTGCCACTCGCGCGCGAGTATCCGGATGCCTTCCTCAGCGAGCGATCTCTGGACGCATGGGGCACGCCTGTTGGTCTTCGCGCGCGAAGAAATATTCTTCTCAAGAGAACCTTCAAGTTCGGTCTTGGAGAAGCGCGCTTTTCCGGACAGCGCCTCGCGATCCCGGTAGAGCTCGAGAATGTTGGCGCCGGTCATCGCGTTCCGGCAGGTTTCAGCCAAGAACGCGAGATCTGGGTCGAGCTTCGTGTCGAAGACAGCGAGCATCGAGTCGTCTACGAAGTCGGTCGGGTCGATCGCGACGACGAGGATCTGCACGACAAGTCTTTTGAAAGGATCAATGTCAGCGGCTCTCGAGACGACCGCCTTGGTCGCCCAGAGGGAGTCTTTGGCGCCACCGTCGCCGACGGTCCAGACGTGCCGCAATGGTCACCACCGCCAGCCCTGGGCGGGTCGAGCTTCCGCGGTTTGGGATTGCTCAACTTGCAAAACGGATTTCTCCGTTGCGTTCGGTGCATCGGTACCATCGACGAGCGTGGTGAGTGCAAACCCAACCAAGACCAACACGGAGCCCGGTCCGAACGCTTCGTGGACGGCGTCTACGACATCGACACCGGAGCGTGCTTTTCGAACTTGTCTGGTCAAAACGCGCTCTTCGAAACTTACTTTCCAGTGGGCGCTCTCGACGCTGATCGTGGAATCGCCAAGGCGCCCGACGCCATCATCGATACGCGCTCCGCGCCTCCAGGCGTCCCACTCGACTACACCTACGATCTCGACGTCGGCGCACACAAGCCACCGTTCACTGTGCGCGCGCGCCTACGTTTTAGGGCATTTCCGCCGTATCTCGTCCGCGCGTTTGCTGATTACGAATCGATTCAAGCCGCACGCGGCCTCAGACCCAGCGGCGCGCAAGTGACGAGCGAGATGCTCTCGCGCGTGGAGATCGTCGATCTGGCGACGAGCGAAACGATCGTGCGATGACCGCGACGGACACCACGTCGACGCCGTGGCCCGCTCTCGCGTGGCGTGCAGACGCGCTGCGAGATCTCGACGCGCGTTCGCGTCTGGAGATCGAACGAGCAGGCGATCTCATCGAGCGGGCCGCGGGCGAGCGCGTGTTCGCTGAAGGCGACGCAGCAGACACTCTGTTCGTCGTTTTGAGCGGTGAGGTCGAGGTGCGAGCGGTGCGTCGTGGAGATGCGAGCGCGACACTCGTCCGTCGCGTGAAGGCCGGCGAGATCGTCGGCGAAGACGCAGTCGCGCGCGTCGCGAGCGTGAGAACGAGCGAGGCCGTGTGCATCAGCCGGGCTCGGTTAGCGCGCATCCCAGCGCATGTGCTCCTGCGAAGCCTCACGCGAGGCGGAGCGTCTCTCGACGACGACCCCCGCTTTCGACTTCTTCGGCGCGCAGCGTTGACCGCAACGATGCAGAGCATGGCGTTCGCTCGCGACCTGTCGGCGCGCGATGTGGGCGTACTCGTCGACGCCGCTACGGCTCGCACCGTACCTCGAGGGCAATCGGTCTTCGCCGCCGGCGATCGCGCCAGAGAGGCCTATTTCGTAGCAGATGGTGCTGTTCAACTCGAAGTTCACGAAGGTGAGCGCGTGCGCGTCATGGCCTATGTAGGACGCGGAGACTTCTTCGGCGACGAAGAGGCGCTCGCGCGAGTCTCGCGATCTTCCCATGCGGTCGCGGCCGGTCCTACGTGGCTCTTGGTCATCCCGCTCGACGCATTCGAGAGTGTCGTCGTGCGCAATCGGCAGGCGCTCGATGCAGCACGACGCGTTCGCGTGGCGACACTGCACTTCGATGACGACGCGGCGGCAACACGCTTGGGTCTAGGTGACGTCTACAGACTCGACATCGCGCGGTCGCTCTTGGTCATCGATCAGGACCAATGCGTTCGTTGTGGTCACTGCGCGACGAGCTGCGCGGATGCTCACGGCGACGGCGTCGCGCGAATCGTTCGACGCGGCGACAAGGTCTCGCTGACGATCCTCGGAGACAAAAAGAGTCTCTCTCTGCCAAGCAGCTGTCAGCATTGCGTGCAGCCCGCGTGCATGCGCGAGTGCCCCACGGGCGCGATCGGCCGCGACGAAAAGGGCGATGTCTTCATTCGCGAGGCGCTCTGCACGGGTTGCGGCGCGTGCGTGAAGGCATGCCCATGGGACAACGTCGACCTCGCTCCCCGAGGCGATCGCATGGTCGCAGTCAAGTGTGACTTGTGCGCGACATCCGCGAAGGGTCCCGCGTGCGTGGCCGCGTGCCCAGTCGAAGCGCTCTCTCGCATCGAACCCCGCGAGGTCGTCGACGAGCTGAGAACCCCCGACCCAAAGCGACGAAGCGACTCCACGCAAAGCAACGCATCAAGGCCTGCGTTTTGGGCTGTTTCGTCGAAAGTCCTCGGAGTGCTGGCCGGCGCGCTGGCGATGTTCGTCGTGCTCGGACAAACGTCCAAGACCACGTCGGGTGTGGTGCTCGCGACGCTGACTCTCGTGCTCGTGGGCTACGGAGCGATCAAGAGAACGCGGTTCGTCTCACGACTCGCAATCCACACGAGCATGCACCTCGCACTCGGAGCCATTGCTGTCGGCGCAACACTCGCTCACGTGTCCTTGCGTGTCGCTCACGGACTCACCG
Organism: Myxococcales bacterium; assembly: GCA_043785265.1. Lineage (GTDB taxonomy): Bacteria > Myxococcota_A > Polyangia > Polyangiales > Polyangiaceae > JANYHY01. The sequence continues at coordinate 10,144 of JAYVXK010000923.1, forward strand.
GCGCGCTGTGCGTCAACATGTTCGGCGCGCTCGCGACTGGATTGTTCGGGGCGCTGGTCTACGCAGTGCTCCCTCGCGCTCTCTCACGTCTCGAGAGCAAAGCGACACTGCCCGAGGACCTGCCCGACCTCGCGATCTCCGCAGAGCGCGATCTGTTGCGCGAGCTGAGCGGCAAGAGCGAAGGCCAAAAGGCGCTCTTTGCCAAAGTGCTCGATCCTTATCGTCGTGCACGCGCGGGTTGGGTGTGGCTCGCCGCTTCAGGTCGCTCGCTCAAACAAGAACGCGTGCGTGTAGGTCGCGTGGTCGACGGCATTTTTGGCAAACGGTCGACATCGGTCGACGGACTGATTCGATCCGTCGTCGAGCTGCGCGCGATTGACGCCCGAAAATGGCTCGATCGCGCACTCCGCGGCTGGTTGCCGGTGCACATTGCCTTCGTCGTCGTCGCCACAATGCTCGCTGTGGTGCATGTGTTCGTGGAGCTGCGTTACCGATGAGCGCGCGTCGCGTTCGAGACGCAGCGAGCGATCTGTCACGACCGCGCGAACTCGCATGGGGAGCGGTCGGTGCTGGCCTCGGGCTTGGGCTCTTGCTCGCGTTCGGACGCGTGGATGCGCACGCGTCTCCGGGACCGTTGGCGCTGCCGCACACTCAAGCAGGCGTCACGTGCAAGTCGTGTCACGAAAATAGTGGTGGTGTCGTGGCCGCGTGCGCGGGTTGTCACGAGCCATCCAAACACGTGTCGGCGCGCGCAGGCCATCGGACGATGACTCAAAAAGGCGAGATGTCTTGCGTCACATGTCATTCGGCGCACGGAGAGACACAAGGCGTCACACTGGCTGAAAATGGGGACTTCGTGCGTTTTGGTCACGGACAAACCTTCAGCGGCTCTCTTGGACATGTCGCGCCCAAGTCCGCAGTTCCGCTCGTGCCTGCAGGTGTGTGCGTGCGTTGTCACGACCTTGGCAACGTGGCTGATCCCGCTGCACGTTGCGTGAGCAATCGCCTCGACCCATCGAAGCAAGCCGACCTTTGCATGGACGAGCATCCACTCAACGCCATCAAGTATCGACCTGCGTCGTGGGATTGCGCGCGCGAGGTCGCTGCGAAGACTTCTTGGCTCGATGCCGAGTCCAGCCGCAGCACGTGGGCATGGGCGCTGTTGCCTTTGGTGTCTGCAGGCGCGCTTGCTGGCGCGTCTCGCAAGTTGCGCTCCAAGAAACTGCCGCCTGCGCCGCTGCCGCAGCCGTCCGTCAGCAAACGCAGACTGCCGCAGATCAACACAGCGACGTGTCTGGGTTGCTACGCGTGCGTGGACGCCTGTCCCTTCGATGTGATCGAGGTCCAAAAATTCGTCGCGGTCGTGACTCGCCCTGGAGACTGCTGCGGGGTCATCGCTTGCCGCGAGGTGTGTCCCAACGGATCTCTCACGATCGCCGAGGAGGGCGTCCAGCGTGGTGTGCCTCGCGTAGACGAGCATCTCGAAAGCATCGACAACCAAGGCATCTTCATCGCAGGCGATCTCACAGGAGTCCCCCTCATTCGCAACGCCATCGAACAAGGCGCGCGCGTCGCGAAGGAGATCGCAAAGAAAGCTAAAAACAAGCACGATAGCTCCGTGCTCGACCTCGTCATCGTGGGAGCAGGCCCCGCCGGACTCGCTGCGGCGCTCAGCGCCAAAGAACACGAGTTGTCCTTTGTGGTGATCGAGCAATCGACCGTTGCCGCGAGTGTGCAGAGTTTTCCGCGCAACAAGTTGGTGCTCGATCGCGCGATCGGCGTGCCCCTCGAAGGCGCCCTCTGGATGAAAGAGACCACCAAAGAAGAGTTGTTGCTGGAATGGTCGCGCATCTTGCGCAAGCACAAGATCTCGGTTCGCGAGCGAGAGCGCGTAGTCGGCGTGACTCGTGTCTCGCAAGAGGGAACCGCTGCCGACATCTTCGAGATCACCACCTCCGCAGGCTCTTTGCGAGCCCGACATGTGCTCCTCGCGACGGGTCGACGAGGCACACCGCAGACCGTTTCGCTGGAGATCGCCGCGGGTGCCGAGGGCAAGGTCAGTCACTCACTCGCCGACGCACGCAGCTTCGCCGGCCAACGCGTACTCGTCGTGGGTCTTGGTGACTCTGCGATGGAGACCGCTCTGGCGCTCTCGAATCAACCTGGTACGCGGGTCACGGTGTGTCATCGCGGCGCGGACTTCAAGCGCGGCAAGGCGCGCAATGTCGACGCCATGAAACTGGCGCTCGCCCGCGAGACGATCGAAATCATCTTCGAGAGTCAGCTCACGCACGTCGGTCGAGAGAGCGTCACTCTGCGCGGCAAAGACGCCGAGTCGACCTTCGCCATCGACGCGGTCTTTCTGATGATTGGTGGCACCCCGGCAACCGAGCTTCTCCGAGCCGCAGGTGTGCGTTTCGAGGGCGATGAATAGATCGTTGGCCTGCCTAATGCGTATGAGGCCGGATGAAGCTCCAAACTGCAGCTCTTTTGAGCCTCTTGGGCATGTCGGCCTCGGGCGCCTTCGCGATGGCGGTCCCGGTCTCGTCTGGTTATTCGTCGGCCCCCAGTGCCACGAACGAGCCGTCAGCGGACGCAAAGGACCTGTCGCGTTTCACCGACGGCCAGACGCTGATGATCGACGCACGACTCGGTCACTCGTCGGTCCAGAAGAGTGACCACGGCGAGACGTATTTCTTCGCGCAAGTCACTGGCTCGGACTCCGTGCAGACGAGCGCGCCTCCCC
>JAYVXK010000924.1:0-4065 GCA_043785265.1 Myxococcales bacterium
CATCCGTCTCTATCGTCCGATTACAATCGAACGAAAGAATAGCGACACTTCGGTGATTTTTGTGTCGAGCACGCTTGCTCGGGAGTGCGGCTCAAGCTAGAGAGGCGCCCATGCGTAATATCCTTGTCTCGTCTTTCATCGCGACCACAGCTGCTCTTGCGTTCTTCGCTTGCGGCGGCACTGACCCCATCGTTCCGGTAGACGCCGGCAACGGCGGCGACGTCATCAAGCCCCCTAGCGACGGTGGTAAAGACACCACACCGCCAGGCAATGATTCTGGACCCACTGTCGACATCAAAGGTTCGACGGCGCTCAAGATCAATGCGGTCTCGGGCCCCGGTGGTTTTCCCAAGAACCTGACCGACAAGGGCACGGCATTGGACGGCGCAGGCGTACGCGTTGAAAACAAGGACGGCACAGGCTTTATCGATGGCGTGACGGACTCGAGCGGCAGCGTGACGATCAGCGTCGATCTCGCAAAAGGCCCATTCAATGTGACCGTGGCCAAGGTCGGCTTTGGTGTTGCTTCGGTCATGGGCGTAACGGCCGCAGGCGACCTCACCAAGTTGATCTGGGTCCCGCAACCGCTCGTCACCACCGAGAAGGCCATCACCGGCGCCATCACGGGACTCAAAGACCCCGTCGCCAACAAGGTGCAGATCGACTCGGCGTGGTTCGCCACGGTGTTCTCGAACGCAGCTCCGAAGAACTACCAAACCAAACATGTCTACGTCCCCAACGACACCGTTCCCGTGAATCTCGCCGGCATCGAGATCAACCCCGCCAACGACGCAGTTCAAGGCGAGTGGATGCCCGATGTCGCCCGGGTCAACGGCCCGATGACGGCAGACCTCACCTTCGACAGCAAAGCGCTTCTGCCGAAGAAGTCGATCGTCACGATCAACATGGCAGCCACGGGCCAGTTCACTGGCGCGATGGTCAAATACGTGGGTGACCTCACCAGCGCCAAGGTTGCGTGGACCAACACCACAGTGGCCAAGTCAGTTGGCCTCAGTGCAGCGTATGTCGGAATCGCGGTCCTTCAAAAGCCGACCGCCAACGTAGCGACGATGACGATGCAGTCGTTCGACACCCCCATGAAGCCGGACTACGCGAGCGCGTTCTTCACGGATCAGGCTGGAAACGGCCTCAACGTCAACGTGACGGACTTCTCGGCGACCAGCGTGGTCACCGTTCCCCCGATCGCCAAGCTCGATGTTGGCGCGAACGCGAGCGCGCTCGACGACGCGAAGATCACTGCGGACGGCACCGGTGCGGACTTCATCGCAGCCACCCTGAGTGACTCGAAGAGCAACAGCACCGTGTGGGTCATCTACTTCCCCGGGCTCCAGGTCGCTGGCGCCTCACTGCCCCACTTGCCCGCGAGCGTGAATCTCGGCGACGTGTCGAGCGCGGCAAACCTGTTCATCGATGTCGCCGCCATCAAGACGCCCACCAAGCCGGTGGATTGGTCGGACGGCGTCGGCGGTGTCATCAGCAACTGGTCGTACTCCAACGGCGCGCAAATCGCCGCTACCGGTCGCTGATTCTCCTTCGTCAGTAGTTGATCATCGCCTGCCACGACATGCTCGTGCGCAGGCGATCATCATTTTGTGGTGCAGGCTCCAAAAGACAAAACGTGTTACCCTCAGTGTCCAATGGCGAGGGCGTGTTCATGAGCGAAATTCGCAGACCAACGGCTCGGTTTGGCCGGAAGAAGGACCCGCGCGTAGATTCGATTCCGCCGCCTACACCAAAGCGCTCAGTGCCTCCGTCGACCCGTGGGCGCATGAGCGAGGCTCTCTTGCCGCGCGTCGACGGTACGCGGCGATTTGGCGCCGAAGAGTCGAGGACGAACCCGAGCGGGCGTCTCGAAGACATGCTCGCGCGCGAGAAGGCCGAGCGCGACGCAGACGCAGACAAGATGGGCGAATTGCTTGGCCGTGCGACGCGTGCAGAAGCAGAACGTCAGACGCTCCTGGAGCGACTCGTCGACACCGAAGCGCGCCTCCGAGACTTGGAACGGGAGAAGGCTTTGCTCGAGAGTCAGCTCGGCGGCGGCAAAAAACCCAAAGAGGGTCGACGCGACTCGGTGCCAACCCTCGCAACCGCTCGCTCGATGGCCACTGAGCTCGCGCGCGTCCTCGAAAAGATCGCGACGCCCAACGGTCGCCCAACCCCAGCTGATTTCCCTGCTCCCAAGTCCTCGTCGCGCGGCTGATCCGGCAATAGAAGTCACGTGAAACGCCTCGCGCAAGGTGCGCTCTTCAGACAGCGACTCACAGACGAGATCGGTCGCATCGCAAAGCACGCGCCCTTCACGATCGCGCTGACTTATCCATCGCCCTATGGCTCGGCGATGAGTTCGCTTGGCTATCAGCGCATCTACCGCGCGATCATGGACACACCAGGCCTTGCGTGCGAGCGCGTGGTGTTGGACGACGACGCCGAAGGTGACCTCACCCAGCAAGGCGTGCCCGTGAGTTACGAATCGCAGCGCGCGCTTTCGGACTTTCCCGTGATCGCCGTGAGTGTCGCCTACGAGCTCGAGATTGGCGGATTGGTCGCGATGCTGGATGCCGCGAACATTCCGGTGTCACGTCGAGAGCGAGACGGGCACTTCGTTCTCGCGGGAGGTCCGCTCACGTTCTCGAACCCGCTGCCACTGTCGGGCATCGCGGACGCGATCATCATCGGAGAGGCTGAATCGCTCGTCGTCGACGCGTTGCTCATCCTCGAGTCGACGCCAAACAAAGCAGACCGACTCGCGGCACTCGCGAAGTTGCCTCACGTGTTCGTCCCCGAGATTCATGGCGACGTTCTGCCTGCGGTCGCCAAAGTCGACGACGCGATGATCCCAGCGTGGAGCGCGATCCGCACACCGCACGCGGTGCTGAGCAACATGTTCTTGATCGAGACCGAACGCGGATGCTCGCGCATGTGCACGTACTGCGTCATGCGTCGATCGACCAATGGCGGCATGCGGATGGTCTCGATGGAGCGCATTTTGGATTTGATTCCTGCGGACGCAAAACGCGTGGGACTCGTCGGTGCGGCGGTGAGCGATCATCCTCGCATCGTGAACATCGTGAACGCGCTCGCAGATCGCGGCTGCGAAGTAGGCCTTTCGTCCCTGCGACCCGATCGACTGAGCGACGAATTCGTCGCCGCGCTCAAGCGCGCAGGCACACGCACTCTCACGACGGCAATGGACGGTCCATCGGAGCGACTGCGCGAAACGCTGGAGCGCAAAGCCAAAGAGAAGCATTTGGTTCGCTGCGCCGAGACCGCAAAGCGCCAAGGGATGGATCGACTCAAGCTCTACTTGATGATCGGTTTGCCGACGGAGACCGACGCAGACATCGACGAGTGCGCGCGCTTCACCACGGAGCTATCGAAGATTGTGCCTATTTCACTGGGCATCGCGCCGTTCTGCGCAAAGCGAAACACGCCGCTCGATGGCGAACCCTTCGCGGGCATCAGTCTCGTCACTGATCGACTCGACCGCCTCAAGCGGGGACTCAAAGGTCGCGCCGATGTGCGATCGACGAGCGCGAAGTGGGCGTGGGTCGAATACGTGCTGGCGCAGGGGGGCGAAGCTGAGGGACTTGCCGTCGTCGACGCAGTGCGCGCCGGAGGCAAGTTCGCCGACTACAAACGTGCATTCGGTGAACTCGCGTCTCGCACCGAAAGGCCCAAGCGCCGCAGTCTGGCGATCGCACGCGTGTGAACCGTCCTATGGCGCTCGAACGCGATTGGCCCTAATTAAAGCGCGATGTCGAACGAGAGCACAAACCCTGTTGCTGTCATCGCCTACCTAGGCTTCGTCGCAGCTGCCGCGATAGGCGTGTACAGCTTCGTGACGGTCGCAAAAGACGGCGAGCTCCGGCGCAATTGCTCCGCGATGTGTTTGTTGCGCCCAGCCTATGCTGGCGCAGATCGCACTGTTCCGAGCTTCGTGCTCCCGGACATGAACGATCATCAAGTGTCGATGGACGCCTATCGCGGCAAGGTGGTCGTCCTGAATTTCTGGACGAAGACGTGCGGCCCCTGCATGCAGGAAAT
>JAYVXK010000925.1:0-4063 GCA_043785265.1 Myxococcales bacterium
GCGCTCTGCGAAGCGGTGCCGGCAGTTCCAGACACACTCCCGACTGCAACCACTCTGCCGCTTTTGTTTTCGAGCATCGAGCGGAGGAATGCGCGCGCGGTCAGAAACACTCCCTTGAGATTGACGTCGAGCACTGCGTCCCAGTCTTGCTCCGACATGTCGACGACACGCGCGCGACGCACGATGCCAGCGTTTGCGACCACCACACTCGGCGTGCCCAAGTCACGCTGCACGCGATCGGCCGCGGCCTGCACCTCACGCGCAGAAGACACATCGCATTGCTGCGCCAGAGCTTTACGTCCGACAGCAGCCACCTCGATCGCGGTGCGCTCGACTTCCTCTGCGCTGCGACCAAGCAGTGCGATGTCGAAGCCGCGCGAAGCAAGCGCGAGGGCCACCGCGCGGCCGATGCCTCTGCCCGCCCCCGTGACGACCGCGATCTGGTGGGGTTGACCGCGCTGCGTAGCTGCAGACGTGCCGTCAGTCACGCGAGACTCGCCATCGCGTGGAGCGCCGCTGCTCGATCTCCCACGACCGAGAAAGTGACGAGCCGCGCGCCATGTCGGCGCTCACCGCGCGCGCTCATGCACGAGTGCTGCATCGAAATCCGGCAACACACCCATGCTGGCGAGAGGTGCTTGTGGAGCACGCGTGTCACGTCGTCGCCGATCTTCTCTTGAAGCGTGAGCCTGCGCGAAAACGCATCAACTAGGCGCGCGATCGCTCCGACGCCGAGGATCTTGTCGCTCGGAGCATAGGCGACCGTCGCCGTACCGATCGCGGGCATCAGGTGGTGAGGACACATCGTCGTCGTGGCGATGCCGTCGAGCAGCACGACATCCCCCTTTTGCTGAATCAGGTTCTCGTGCATGAGCGCGTCGACGTCGACGTCGTAGCCAGCGCACAGATCGGCGTACGCATCGGCCACGCGTTCGCCCGTGCCGACGAGCTCAGGCTCGCGCTCTGGAGTGCGACCGAGCGCTCGCAAAAACTCGTCGATGGCACGCGCGGCTCGCAGGCGATCCATCAATTGAGCAGCTTCCGTTTGGCGCCCTCGTCGATCGGTTTGCGGCTCGAAAAGCCCTCGCGCAGTTTGTGATAGTGCGCGATCGAGTGCTCGCCGTACTTCCAACAGAGCCAGACGAGCTCGCCGTCGACCTCACCATAAAAGTCGACGAGACCGAGACGCGGATCTTTGAGCACGCCGCCGATGTTCTCGAGTTCGACCCACGCTTCTTGGTACTCCGTGATCCGACGCTCGAGATCGGTCTTTTTGTGACGGACACTCGGCGGGTCTTCGGGTTTTTCCGACAGGTCGTCTGGGGCCACGCCGATCTCTGCGGCGAGATCGCTCAGGCCTTTTTCGATCTCACTGCGTCGTTGCATTTGCGCGCCCACGATCCGCGCGAGTTCGGGCACCAGCGCGTTGGCCTCTTCGAGCGTTTTCTTCGCCTGCTGCACAGAGAGCGATTGTGCCACAGATTAGCCGCGCATGGCTTCCATCGGATCGAGATTGGCGGCGCGCCAAGCAGGCACGATCGACAAGCCTACGAACGGCGCGACCACGGTGAGCGCGATTCCGAGCAACTGAGCGACGTCTACCTCGGGGGTGAGGGCGGCCTCTGGGTAGAGAACACTCCAACCCACCAGCACGGGACGAAGACCAGGCGCACCGATCCAAAAGACCCACCCGTAGCCGAGCAACAATCCGAGCGCGGTGGCCACTGTGGCGATGGCCAGTGACTCGAACATGCGAGCCCACAGCACATCGCTCGCGCGAAAGCCCACTGCTTTGAGCACGGCGATCTCTCGCCTCTCTTCGGGTGACAAGCCACTCGCGCGGTCCCACGCGAGAAGCACGAGTGCGAGCAACGCGGGAATCGAAGCCGCGAGCATGAGACCCCCGCGTCTGCCGTAGGCGAGCGCGTAGACACGACCGAGCGCGTCTTTGTCGATCACGCGAACACCGGGCAAACGTTGCAGCGCGGTGTCCGCAACCACGCGACGCTCGGCAGGATTGTTCACCATGATCGCGAGGTCTGTCGCGGTCGACCCGTCGAGACCAAGGAGCGCACGCGCGTCTGCGTCGTCGCACAAGATGACATCGGCTGCATAGAGATCGAGATCCGAATTGAACGTGCCCGCTACACGCAACGAGGGGGAAGGCGTGGCCGTGGGCAGGCCAAGCGTGTCGCCCTCGCGCAGCCCGAGAGCGCGCGCGAGTGTTTCACCGAGGAGCATCTCGTGATTGCCACGCGACAGATCGCGTCCACGATCGAGCACCACGTGGGCGTCGAGCGCAGGCGCGTCGGGTCGCACGCCGACGATCGTTACGTTGCCCTGCAAAGCGGGCAAAAACAGGTAGCCCCACACGCGAGGCCGCACGTCGCGCACGCCTGCGATGTCTTGCAACTTGGCGGCGTCAGTCAATGCGATGGTGGTGGGGCGCCCGCCCACGAGTCGCTGCACGACCACATCCGGCATGGCTCGCTCGGCACGCGCGCTCTCGGCGCGAAGAGCATCCGTCAAGAAGATCACCGCCGCCACGAGCATGACCGTGAGCGCAAGACCAAGACCGAGTGCGAGCGCTTTGCCCAAACGACGACCGAGCGAAGCCAGCGCGAACGAAAACAGACTCGTCATCGCGTGCGCCATGCATCGACAGGAGGCGACATCGCGCCACCTGCAGGATCAGGATCGGGCAACGCAGGACCATCGGCGAAGGCCGCGTTCGGCTCCTCCATCGACGGCGCGCGGAGCCATCGAGCGCCACCCGACAGCGCAAGATCGCTGCTCGGCAAGCGCACGGCGAGTTGGTCGATCGCGTCTTTGCGCTCGTTACGGTGACTGCGGCGGGCACGCGCGTCGAGCGAGAGTCCAGCGATCACGATAGGCAGCGCAAAGACCGTGAGAGCAGTGGTGAAGCGACCGGCGAATCTCACGCGCTACCAAATGCGATGAAGAGTTTGGTCAGCAAAAAGTCTGCGATGAGGATCGCGATCGACACGACCACCACGGTCTTGGTGGTGCTCTTGCCCACGCCTTCGGTGCCGCCTTTGGTGGTCAACCCAAAGTAACAACCGACGATGGCGATGATGTAACCGAAGAACGGCGTCTTCATGAGACCAGCGAATAGATCGCTCATCTTCACGGTCTCGAGAGACGTTCGCAAGAAGAGGCGCGGTTGGATGCCGTACTCGACCGAGCAGATCACCATCGCGCCGAGAGTGCCGAGCAAGAGGGCGATCAGGCCCAAAATAGGGAGCGCGACGATCGCGGCGGCCACGCGCGGGAGGACGAGTTTCTTGGCTGGATCTGCGCCGAGCGCGCGAATGGCGTCGACTTGCTCGGTCACGTTCATGGCGCCGACCTCTGCAGCCATGCCGCTGCCGATGCGTCCGCCGACGATGACCGCCGTGAGCGTGGGAGCGAGCTCACGCAGAAACGAGAGCACCACGACGCGCGGGATGAACTCGACTCCGCCGAAGCGCTGGAGTCCGAACGCGAACTGAATGGTCATGACCATGCCGATGAAGATGCTGGTCACGCTCACGATCGCCGTCGATTGAACACCGAGTGACTCGAGTTGATAAAGAAACGCGCGCCACTCGAGCGGGCGCTTGAAGAGCGCGCGAAACGTACGGCCCGAAAGAAGCGCGACCTCACCAAGGTGCTCGATCAGTGCGTTGATTCGGGCGATCTGCGATTGGATGAGCGACGGCTCAGGAGGTGGCGGATTGAGTGAGAGCAGTCTCTGGCTAGGCGGCGGAGGCGCGTCGTCGCTCAATCGCTGGGTGCTCATGACGGGCTCCGGCTGGGTTGCTGCGTTTCGAGCGAGCGAAAGCCGACACTGAAGCTCTCGAACGCTTTGACGCCTGCGTCGAACTGATTGGGCGGGGCCACGTACACGAGGTCGTAGATGCAACCGTTCTTCTTGAGGACGACGAGATCGTATTGCATGAGCACACCGTCGAGCTTGGCGCGCATGATCGTGTGCATCGCTTCGCGGCCGTCGAATGCGATCACTTCTTCGCTCAAGTATTCGCGCGCGGTGGTGCCCATC
>JAYVXK010000926.1:0-4058 GCA_043785265.1 Myxococcales bacterium
GTCGACCCTGAGGTCATCAAGGCGCTCATGGGGCGGTCGTGGCCGGGCAACGTGCGCGAATTGAAGAATGTCGTCGAGCGGATGGCGATCCTCTCCGGTGATCGCGTGACCATCGCCGATCTGCCCGAAGACCCGCACGCGAGCCCGTTCGAAGAAGAGAGCACCGAGACCACGGGACACTCCGATTCAGCACCCGAACCCGACGAGCCCGACGCGAGCGGACCGCGCGCGCCCTTGCCGTCGACCTATCTGACGCTCCGTGAGTTTCGCGAGCAAGCCGAGCGCAAGTACATCGTCGACACACTCAAGCTCACGGGTTGGAACATCTCTCGCACCGCGGTGGTGCTCGGCGTCGAGCGCACCAACTTGCACAAGAAGATCCGCGCGTATCAGATCCATCGCGGCGAAGCCTGAAACGAGCCTGTTTTGCTCACGGGTGCTTCTTCAGGACCGACGCTTCTTCATGGGCAAGCGCGCGCGTTCGAGGCGAAGGGCACCGATCCATGTCTGCTCGCGTTTCATGGTTTCACGGGCTCGCCGTCCGAGTTCATGCCGCTCCTGCAGGCAGCAGCGGCCGCGGGTTTCGCCGTGCGCGCGCCCGTGCAACCAGGTCATGGCACGAGCGCGGCAGACCTGCAGACCAAGACTTTCGAAGACTGGGTGGCTGCTGGTCGCGCGCAGTTCGTACAAGCCACGCGTGAGCACGAGCGTGTCGTCGTGATGGGTTTTTCGATGGGCAGTCTCGTCGCGATGAAACTCGCCAGTGAAAATCTGCCCGGCTTGGTCGGACTCATCGTCTTGGGCAACGCGCTTTTTTTGTCGTCTTATTCGAGCTTGCCGCTGAGCATCTTCGATCGTTTCAAAAGAACACCCGACCTCTACTTGCTGAAGCCTCGCCTCGCCGATCTCGAGGACCGCACACTCGCGGATTCGATCGTCACCTACGACCGCCATCCGTTGCGCGCCGCTCACGAAGTCTTTCGCGGAGGCGTACTCATGCGACTCGAGGTGAGCCAGGTGCGCTGTCCTGCCCTGATTGTCCACGGAAAAAAGGATCGCGTGTGTCCGGTGTCGAACGCATCTTGGCTCGCCGACCGGCTCCCGCTCGCAGAGAGCGTCACCGTGCGTGTGTATCCACGGAGCGCGCACGTGCTCGGTTGTGACTACGACCGAGAAGAAGTCGGCAGAGACATTGTTTCTTTTCTAAAGAAACGACTGCCTGGCTAAACGCCCGTGGACCCGTAGCCGCCTTCGCCACGTTCGGTCTCTTCGAGGTCGGTGACGAGGTGCAACTCGGCGCGCGCAACAGGTGCGAACACGAGCTGCGCGATGCGGTCGAGCGGAGAGATCGTCACGGGTCCCGCGCTCAAGTTCACGAGCAGCACCAACACTTCACCACGGTAGTCGCTGTCGATCGTGCCAGGCGCGTTGAGGATCGTGAGACCCGCTTTTGCGGCGAGCCCCGAGCGTGGTCGAATTTGCGCTTCCCAGTGCGGCGGGATGGCGAATGCGAGACCCGTGGGAATCTTCATGCGGGCCAAAGACGCGAGGACCACGGGCGCCTCGATGGCAGCGTGAAGGTCCATCCCCGCAGAGCCCGTCGTCTGGTAGCGCGGCAACGGCGCTTCAACCGAACCGACTCTCTTCACGGCCACATGAACATCCGCGAGCACTCGCTTTTGGTATCACAGTGAAGAGTGGCGGGCACCTGCGACAACACGCCCTGGGTCTGATACTCTCGCGCACGTGACAGCGGGAAGCTCACCCAATGCCGCGGCGCCGAAACGGATCGTCGGTCGCTACGCGCTTTATGACGAGATCGCGGCTGGCGGCATGGCCACGGTGCATTTCGGGCGACTGCTCGGCCCCGTCGGGTTCTCTCGGACAGTAGCGATCAAGCGATTGCATCCGCAGTTCGCCAAAGATCCCGAGTTCGTTTCGATGTTTCTCGATGAAGCGCGCGTGGCGGCTCGTATTCGTCACCCCAATGTCGTTCCGACTCTCGACGTCGTGGCCACACAAGGCGAGCTGTTTTTGGTCATGGATTACGTCCAAGGGGAATCACTATCGAAGCTGATTCGCGGCGTGCGCGAGCAAAACACGCGACTCCCTCCGCGAGTCGTGACGACCATCATGACCGGCGCTCTCAGCGGACTCCACGCCGCGCACGAGGCGCGCAACGAACGGGGCGAGCCACACGAAATCGTCCATCGCGATGTCTCGCCACAGAACATCCTCGTCGGACAAGACGGCGTCCCACGCGTTCTCGACTTCGGTGTCGCCAAAGCCGCCGGTCGCATTCAGACGACTCGTGAAGGTCAACTCAAAGGCAAGCTCGCGTACATGGCGCCCGAGCAATTGCACGGTGCCTCTTCGCGACAAATCGACGTATTTGCAGCCGCCATTGTCTTATGGGAGGCGCTGACTACAAAGCGTCTCTTTGCGGGTGACAACGAGGGCATCATCCTGGGCAAGCTGCTGAATGCTCAAATCGAGCCGCCGAGCACGTACGCCCCCGAGGCTCGTCCCTTCGACGAAGTGGTGATGCGCGGGCTCGAGCGCGATCCTGCGCGCCGCTGGGCGACCGCGAAAGAGTTCGCGAGCGCGCTCGAGCGTTGCGTAGGTTTGGCGTCGCCGACCGAAGTCGGTGAATGGGTCGACCACATCGCCCGAACCGCACTGCACGAACGGTCGCAGAAAATTGCCGAGATCGAGAGCTCCTCGGCGTCTCTATCGATGGTGCCGAACGCGCAGCAAATCGCCGCAGGGAGTTTCGGACAGACCATTCAAAGCTCCCCTCAACTCCCCGTCGTCATCGAGCCCGCATCGCAGATGTCGAGCATCTCGGTGTCGAAGCCAAGTGATCCTCCAAAGTCTCGTGGGGCAGCAGTGATTGCCGTCGTCACGGCCGTTCTGGGAATCGCTTTGCTCGTCGTGCTTGCACTCACTCTGAAGAGCGCGTTCATGGGCCGCGCGGCTTCGAAGGTCGCCGCGTCTGCGCCGGCCGCAACCACGCCCGCCATCGTGGCTGCATCTGCGCCTCTGGTCACGGCAAGCGCCCCAGTCAGCGCGACGGCTCCTGTTGCCGTCGCTTCAGCGCCAATCATCGAAGTCGACACTCCTGTGCCAGTCGCGAACAACATCCCTCGCACGCCTGCGACCAGCACGGCGCGTCCGCACCCTAGCGCCACGGCGAGCGCAACCACTACGCCAAGTGCGACGGCACCCAAAACGAACTGCGATCCGCCCTACACTCTCGATGACTCGGGCCACAAGAAGTGGAAGCCCGATTGCTTGAACTGAGGATCCATGAAACGCATCTGCTCGGTCGTTTTTTCGCTTGCTGCACTCACCGCCACAACCACCTCCTGGGCCGACGACAAGCAAGACTGCATCGCCGCCAGTGAGAACGCGCAAAAGCAACGCGACGATCGCCATCTGACCAAGGCTCGCGAGCAATTTCTCGTTTGCGCGCGCGACGTGTGTCCCTCGGCCGTTCGCAAGGACTGCAGCGAGTCCATGACGGACATCGACAAGCGCATGCCGAGTGTGGTCGTGCACGCCAAAGACCCCAAGGGCATTGATCTCATCACGGTCGCAGTCACGATCGACGGCAAACTCTCGGTCGAAACTCTCGATGGCAAGGCCGTCCCGCTCGACCCAGGCGTCCATCAATTTCACTTCGAAACACCCGGACAACCGGCGGTCGACCAAAAGGTCGTCATCGGCGAAGGCGAGCGCGATCGACCTGTCGTCGTCACGTTCGGATCCGCTGCGATCGATGACGGTGGCCAAAAGACGCCAGAAGCGAAGAGCGCTCCCATTGGCGCGTTCGTGCTGATTGGTGTCGGTGTCGTCGCGGCTGGCGTAGGCGGTGTGTTTTATGCGCTCGGTCTCGGCCAGCGCTCCACCGACCTTGCAAGCGGATGCGGAGCAACACAAGCCGCGTGCGACGACGAGAAGAGTTCGATAAAGACCAAACTCGTAGTGGGCGACGTGCTCGTGGGCGTCGGCATCGTCAGTGTGGTCGGTGGAGTCATCTGGGCGGTCGCGCACTA
>JAYVXK010000927.1:0-4058 GCA_043785265.1 Myxococcales bacterium
CCCGCGCCAATATCGACGGCGATGTCGAGGTCGCAGCGCGTATATTCTGAAAAGAAGTTTGTGAAGCGTTTCTTTTGCAGCGCGCCGCGCGTGTACAGATCGTGATTCCCTGGGACGATGCTGATGTGCGCAGGTTCGAGATGCAGCTCTTTCTCGAGGATCTCTCGCGCCAGCAAGAATTCAGGCTCCAGCGCGAGATTCGTCAAGTCTCCCGTGATCGCAACATGGTCGACTTTGGCGCGACCGATCTCGCGGGCGATCGCGGTGACATACGAAGAACGGTGGATGTGATTTCTCTTGAAACGAAGATTCGCCCACCCGGTGAGCCGTTTGCCAAGAAAACGGTGAAACGAAACGCCGGCGAGTGAGAGCACGTGCAAGTCGGAGAAGTGAGCGATGCGCATCGTCTAAGGAACCTTGGGAGGCGGTGAAAGAATCGAGTTGTTCATCTCTTTTGGCGTCACCGAACCGTAGACGCAGCGAAACCCAACGTCCTGTCGTTGCACGTCGAGCACGAAGAAACGCGACGCGGTGCGCATGTGATGAGCCCCAAGCAGAAACGATCCGCCGCGAAATCGCCGACCGATGCCCGAAGTAAAAACTGGATCGATGAGCGCGCCCGGCGGGTAAGGCAAGATCGAGGTACCCGCCACGTCCACGCGATCGATGACCCACTCGGCGACATTGCCTGCCATGTCCATCAGACCGTTCGGTGTAGCTCCATCTGGGAACGAGCCAACCGGCGCTAGCCACACGTAACCATCGGTGGCGTCCGTCGGATCGTCTGCGAGCGAGCCATGATTCGCGATGTGTGCATTGTACACGTTGCCCCACGGAAACCTGCGGCCCTCGACTCCGCGCGCTGCAAACTCCCATTGGGCTTCGGTCGGGAGGTCTCCGCCGAGCCACTTGCAGTATCCCGCCGCGTCGCTCCAACCCACCATCGTGACAGGAAAATTGGGGCGATCGAAGCGTGCGTCGCCGCGCCGAAAGCCGGGAGGATTGCACACGCCAGCACCGACGCAGCGATCGTATTGCTCGACGGTGACCTCCGTGCGGTCGATCGAAAACGCCGACAGAGTCACCTTGTGCACGCTGAGTTCGTTCCGAAAGTCGTGGCGGTCGCAGTAGCTGGCACCTTCGCTGTTGACGAGCGTGCCCCATGGTTCGCGCGTGCAGAGCGTGTACGCCTGCAACAGGTCCGTCTCGGTCGAGCCCATGTCGAATGTGTTCGCCGATAAAAATACGACACCGCCAGGGGTAGGTCGCAGCATGATGACATCGCCGTGCGCAGACGTGCTCGCGGACAAGCCCGTCGAGAACGCTTCGGGTCGAGAAGGCGTGTGCGCGCTCGCTCTCGATGCGAGCAAAGTCACGGCGATGAAAACGGCGCGTCGCACGCTCAACCGGACAGGATGCGCATGGGATGCTCGAGCAACGTGCGCAACTCCGCCAGAAAAGACGCGCCCACCGCGCCATCCACCACGCGGTGATCGCACGAGAGTGTCATCGCAAGGCGCTTTCCAGCCACGATTTGGCCGTCTTTGACGACAGGTTCGTCACGCACGCGACCGACCGCCAAGATGGCTCCCTCTGGTGGATTGATCACTGCACTGAACTCGTCGATGCCAAACATGCCGAGGTTCGAGATCGAAAAAGTGCCATTTTGCATTTCTTCTGGCTTCAACTTCTTCTGCTTGGCGCGTGCTGCCAGATCGCGCACTTCGCGAGAGATGACGGCGACACTCTTTTGGTCCGCGTTGCGCACGATGGGTGTCACGAGGCCATCGGGCACGGCGACGGCGACGGATATGTCGACGCGGCGATGAATCAAGATCGCTTCTGGAGTGAAGGTCGCGTTGCACTCGGGAACCAACACGAGACCGAGCGCGCACGCCTTGAGGAGCAGATCGTTGAGACTCACTTTGGTCGGATGCTCACCTTCTTTGGGTTGCTCCGAGTTAACCTTCTCGCGCAACGCCGAGAGCGGTCCTGCGTCCACGTCGATCGTCAGATAAAAGTGAGGGACGGTTTGTTTGGACTCGGTGAGCCTGCGCGCGATCGTCTTGCGCATCATCGAGTTGGGCCGCGCCTCGGGCTCTGCGAGGACGAGACCCTCGCGAGCCGCGGCAGCTGGCAACGTGTTTGGGGCTGATTTGACGATGGATCGTGAGAGTGCGTCGAGGTCGGTCGAGACCACGCGCCCATGAGGACCGCTGCCTTGCGCGCCACGCAAGTCGATCCCGCGCTCACGCGCTTGCTTGCGAATGAACGGCGACGCGAGGACGCGACCGTCAGTCGGTGCTTGTTCCTCCGGTTCGTACTCTGTGCGATCGAGAGCGCTGCCCTTGCGCACGATCGGCACCACCGTGGTTGCTACCGGCGGTGCGCGTTCGGCATTGGGCGCAGGCGTGGTGAGTGGGCCTGCTGATGTAGGAGCTGCAGGTGCCGCTTCTGCGGCTGGAGCGCCAGACGCTGCGACTGGAGCGCCTGCGGCTGCCGCTGGAGGTGCCACTGCAGCGGGTGCAGGCGCGGCTGCAGGAGCTGACTTCGCCATGAGCGCGGAGACGTCTTCGCCTGGTTCGCCCAAGATGGCGACCGGTTGACCGAGTTTGACCAGCGCCCCCGGCGCTACGAGCAACTTGAGCAACGTGCCTTTGTCGAACGCGCGAAACTCCATCGTGGCTTTGTCGGTCTCTACTTCCGCGAGAAGATCGTCGACCCCAATCGCGTCGCCTTCTTTCTTGTGCCACGCCGACAACACGCCCTCTTCCATCGTGGGCGACAACTTCGGCATCTCCAGGATTTTGGCCATCATCCGCTCCTGTGAACAGCGCGCTTTACGGCGCCGACAATGCGATCGACCTGCGGCAGGCAGTATTGCTCGAGCTTTGCGTTGTAGGGCATGGGCACGTCGAGAGTCGTCACGCGCAAGACGGGAGCGTCGAGCCAGTCGAACGCACCGCGCTGCACCCGATCGCTGATCTCTGCCCCCACTCCGCCGTAAGGCCAGCCTTCGTGTACGACCACGCAGCGATGCGTCTTCTTGACGCTCGCGATGATCATGTCTTCGTCGAGTGGCCGCAGTGATCGCAGGTCGACGACCTCCACCGAGATGCCTTCCTTTTCGAGCACCACCGCCGCTTCGAGCGCGACGTGTGTCATGCGCGAGTAGGCGACGATGGTCGCGTGAGTCCCTGCGCGAACGATCTGCGCCTTGCCGATCGGGACCGTGTCGAGGTCGTCCGGCACTTCGCCTTTGATCGAATAGAGCGTCTCGGACTCCATGACGAGCACCGGGTTGTCGTCGCGAATCGCAGCTTTCATTAGCCCTTTTGCGTCAGCAACAAACGCAGGAGCGACGACCTTCAAACCTGGAACTTGCGCGTAGAAGTGCTCCATTGCATGCGAATGCTGCGAGCCGACTTGTCGCGCGGATCCGTTGGGACCCCGAAAAACAATGGGGCAATTGAATTGTCCGCCCGACATTTGTCTGATCTTTGCGGCATTGTTCAAGATCTGATCGAAGGCAATGGCGCTGAAGTTCCACGTCATGAACTCGATGATGGGACGTAAGCCCACCATCGCTGCACCGACTCCCACACCCGTAAAGCCGCCCTCGGCGATGGGTGTGTCGACCACGCGCTCGGGGCCGAACTTGTCGAGCATCCCCTCGGACACTTTGTAGGCGCCGTTGTAGTGACCGACCTCTTCGCCCATGAGAAAGACGCGCGGGTCCTTCTCCATCTCTTCGATCATCGCTTCGCGCAGGGCTTCTCGGTATCGCAGCGTTCGCATGTTCGTTGATCTCAGCTCGCGAACGAGCCGTCGTAGGTGGTTGATTCGAGGATCTGCGCGAGAGGCTCGGGGCTTTCGTCTGCGAACTTGATCGCCTCCTCGACTTCTTTTTCGACTTCTGCTTCGAGCGCTGTGAGTTTCTTGGGGTCCAAGCTTGCTTCGAGCTTTGCACGGGCGTTGGCGAGTGGATCGCGTTGCTTGTGTTCTTCGAGTTCGGCGGCGCTTCGGTACTTGCCGGGATCGCTCATCGAGTGACCGCG
>JAYVXK010000928.1:0-4057 GCA_043785265.1 Myxococcales bacterium
CTCGATGGACGAACGCTTGAGCAAGACCTCGATGAGCGTCGAACCGCGTCGATGGGAGGCAGGAACGCGGGCGCTGCTCTGGCGCTGCTCCGACCAGCGTTTGAGGCGCTCGCGCAGGCTCACCAGATGGGCATCGTGCATCGTGACGTCAAGCCGGCAAACCTGATGCTGTGTCGAGTCGGCGGTCACGACACGTTGAAGGTCCTCGACTTCGGCGTCGCCAAGCTGATGGCAGGCACAGCGACATCTGGCGACAGGACGTCGAGCACCAAGTCGAATTTCACGCCGGCCTACGGTGCCCCGGAGCAGTTCGAGCGGTACTCGACCGGTCCACAGACCGATGTCTACGCGCTCGCACTTACCTTCCAGGAAGTGATGACCGGCGTGCGCACTTACAAAGGGAAGAGTAAGCCCGAATTTGAAGCACAAGCAGTCGATAAGAGTCAGCGGCCCGTCAGCATCCCCGATGCGCGGCTCGCCAAAGTACTCGCCAAGGCGCTAGCAGTGGATCCCGGCAACCGACACCGCTCAGCCGCCGAGTTTCTCCGTGACCTCGACGGCGTCGTCGGCGATGTCCCGCGCGCAGCAACCATCGCCAGATCTCACGCACAGACCGAGGACGCGACAGGGCCAGTGTCTTCAGGGGTTGCGGACGTCGTGGCAATCCATGGGAGTTCGAGCCCAGGCATGGTTGCGTCACCACCACCTCCTCGGTCCAGAGGTCTTGTTGTGGCGGCCGTTGGGATAACCGGTGCTTTGGTCGTCTTAGCGCTGGTGCTTGTCCTCAAGTCACTACTTACGACTGCCACCACTCCTGCAAATCCGACGGCTCCTGCTGGGATGGTGATCGTTGACCAGGGACTCGCAAGTGTGGGAGGCGCGCCGGTCGTGGTCAAGTCGTTCGCTATCGACCGCACCGAGGTGACGGTTCGCGAGTACCGCAAGTGCATCGATGCCGGTAAATGCACAAGCACTGCGGACGCTGCTGCGAAAGAAGAAGCGCGCGGCGACCATGGACTCACGCTCTGCAACGAGTTGGTGATGGGTCATGAAAATCACCCTATCAACTGCGTCAGCCTGCAGCTGGCGAGAACATATTGCCTTTGGCGAGGCGCGCGTTTGCCGACGGAACCCGAGTGGCAAAGAGCGGCGTTTGGAGAGTGGGCGCATCCATGGGGTGCGGGATCGCTGACGTGCACATCCGTCGTGCATGGACGCTTCGGCAAGCCCCACGAGTGCTCGCCGTCCGGAACTGAGGAGGTTGGGTCTGCTAGGCCCGCTGGCCCATTCGGCACGCAAGACATGGCTGGCAACGTTTGGGAATGGGTCGAAGGAAGCGAGATGGTCCTACGAGGTGGGGGTTGGGACACCGCCGCTCCGGCTCCCGGTGATGCGAGATTTGCCAAAGCGCCAGGTGGCGTGAGTGCGGGGTTTCGGTGCGCACAGTCACTCTAGAAATATAGGATCAAACATGTCGCAACGAACCGAGGAGTACACCGCTCCCCAATCCGAGCCGCCCGCGAACCGTGGTCGAGAGCGCCTGCTCGTGGCATTCCCGGATAATCTAGTATTGCCCGTGCCGCCCGCGAACGAGGAGATTGGCCGCGCGTGGTTCGCGGAACACGGCCGCGACGACAAGAGGATATCGAACTTTCACTTCAAGATAGACCGGCGGGGAGTACTGCGCATTGAGGACGGCGGTTCGAGGAATGGGACGTTTCTCAACGGCCACAAGATTCAACCCCAACGGCGACCACCCCTGCACGATGGCGACATCCTCCGGATCGGCGAGACCATTGCGGTCTACCGAAAAGCCTATGGGGGGCCCGACGCGCCAGAGGAGCCCGTCGAAGGTCTGATGATCGGCCCCTTCGGACTCACGTCCGCCCGACGAGATCTCGACGAAATCTTTGCTCTCTTCCAACGGAAGCCCGCGCTGAATGTCCTCGTCGAAGGAGAGACGGGCACAGGCAAGGAACTCATGGCACGCGCCATCGCCGCCAGGCTGAAGAGAAAGATCTACACCATCAACGTTGCTGACATCGCACCGGACCTCTTCCAGTCAGAGCTGTTTGGTCACGTTCGAGGCGCGTTCTCTGGCGCTACCAGTGATAAACTCGGCGTGTTCCTGCAGCACGATCACGGCGCCGTCTTTCTCGACGAAATAGGCGAGCTTCCCTCGGAGCATCAGGCACCCCTTCTTCGGCTGCTCGAGTACAGAGAGGTCCGCCGGACCGGCGAAGCGTCATCGAAGACCGTCGACATCGTTATAATTGCAGCCACCAACCGCGACCTCGAAGACATGGTCGTTAAGGAGAAGTTTCGCCATGACCTTTGGGGGCGCTTCGACACGCGAGTGAAATTGCCGGGGCTAGCAGTGCGCGTCGAAGATATCTTCGCGATCATAGGCGGATGGAGAAGTTACGATCGAGACGCCGTGGACGTGGACGCGGTCGAAACGCTAATGCTGGCGGCGGGTTCATGTCGTCGTCGGGTGGTTGGGCTCGAGTGGCAATCGAACATTCGCGGCTTGCTTCACGAGGTGAGAAAGATGAAGCCTGCGCGTAGTCTGAGACGTGTTGCAGTCGAGCATCTTCGACACCTCGCTGGCCCCCCGCCTCCCACAACAGTTGAGGAGTGTGATCAAGCGGTCCAAAAGCTCGGCAGCAAAGCCAAAGCAGCCCAAAGTTTTGAGTTGACGCCCGCCCAATTCGACAGGTTGATGGCCGAACTACGCGCCACGAAGGCCGAGCCAGGCACCACTTGATCGTGATCTGGCGCATCGCCCGACATCGCCGATCGCGATCAGATCTCGGCATGAAAATCGGCTAAGTTCGACGAGTCGCCGTTGGCGCAAAGCTTGAAAGGGGTGTCATCATGCATCCTCGACCAAGCCTTCACACCCTCCACGACAACATTCTCGAACACCTACGGACGGGCCAATACGACGCCGCGGCAAAGGCGCTGCGAACGCTGTTGCTGCTCCTTCCACCCGAACACGAGGCGCGCGTCGATCTCCTCGTCGTGCTTGCCTTCTCCCACGTTGAAGCTGGCGACCATGCTGAAGGGTTTCGCATTGCGAGCCATGCTGTGACGTCGGCGCCCAACCATGCGCTCGCGCGGCGGCAACTTGTACGCGCGCGACAGGCAGCAACTCGGTTCTGTTCAGAGCGTGCGTCATGAGCCTCACTACTTGGATCAAGAATCCAGAGGTCCGAGCGCATATGGATGCCATTCTCCCGGAGTACACTCGGAACCTCAAAGCGCCGATCGTTGTTCCTCCAGGAGCGGGCAGCGCGCGCGTTGGAACGGCGTTCGACTACGCGCTTCGATTCGAAATTCAACGGCGTCGTTCAGACGCAAAGACGGCGCTTCTGGTCGCCGACGTTGCGATCAAATTGGCCGGCACGAGGCTCTCCGCCGGAATCGAGGAGCGCTACACGCGCCTCCGCCAATTCAGCCGGCGATACGTCAACTCCAAGCGCCCAAGCACATCGATGCGAATGGAACTCGCGCGCGTCTGTGTCCAACTTGCGCACGTCGACGTGATTGTCCGCGCAGGGCTTATCCACTTTGACGAAGACGGATTCGTCTCGCCGAATAGCGCCGAAGTCGAGCAGGTGTCATCGCTTGTTCGCGCCGCCCCCATTGGCGAATTCACCTGCGCCGACATCGTCGTATTGAACCCGAGGTTCGGACGATATTCGGGCCTCATCGGTGGGGCCGACGGGGACCTAGTCTGCGGCGATCGACTGATCGACATCAAGACGACGAGGACAGCGATCGTCGAGCGCGATCACGCGCGACAGCTCTTGGGATACCTCCTGCTTGCGCGCTGGCTTGCGTCGGAAGGCGATACCTCGCTTCCGCCTATCTCGAAGCTCGAAATCTACTTCAGCCGCCATGCGGCAACCTGGCGTCTCGAGGTGTCGCAGATCGTTGGGCATCCCGACTTTGCGCGACACGACGCCTGGCTCCGGAACGACGTCGTCAGCCGCGCGAGCTTTGAACGCGCCCGTATGGGCTTGCACGTCAAGCCGTTGAACGCGCCTCAATT
>JAYVXK010000929.1:0-4055 GCA_043785265.1 Myxococcales bacterium
GGGTGGTTGTGCATCGCTCGCGTTCGGCCCGCGTATCAAGACGCGCTTCGCCGAGCGATTGACGAACGCACGTTGGACCTCGATGACGAAGGGCCCGTGTCATTCGATGCAGACGCGCGACGCACACTCACGCACGAACTGTCGTCGAATGACGAGCGGCGGGCGCTCCTCGCGGCGGAACTGTTGTGCGAGGTGGATCCGGCTCCGAACGCAGAGATCGTGCGGACCGCGATGCGCAGCAAATTGGCGGCAGTGCGCTCGGCGGTTCTCGAGAGCGCGATGCGACACCGAGTCGGAGATCTTGACGATTTGCTCGCGCACGTGCTCGCGCAAGACTCTGACGAAGAGTGTCGCGCGGTCGCCGCCAAGGCGATCGTGGTGCTTGGGGCGAGTTCGAACCAGGTGCGCGAAGCGATCGCAATGGCGATCACCAACGAGAGTTCGTCTCTCGTCAAGGCGGGCGCGCGGGTGGCAAGTGTCGCCTTGCGCGATCGCGCTGGTGTGAGAGATGGCAGCGCGCTCGTGCCGCTCATCGAATCGAAAGACGACGCACTCTGTGCGGCGGCGCTCGATGCGCTCGACTCCAAGGCAGCCGACAATGACGACGTGACACGCGCGGTGCGACGAGTCCTGCTGTCCGATGCCTCGCACCCAGCAAAATTGGCTGCAATCGATGCATCGGCGCGCTTGGGTCTGGAGGAGCTCCTGCCCTGTATTGCAGCGCTCTTGGAGTCTCCCGAGATTGGTCCTGATGTCGCGACGCGACTCGTTGCTTGGGGCGGAGATGCTCTTGCGTTCGTTGAACGGGGTGTTGCCAGTGCGAGCGCCGAGAGCGTTCGGTACGTCGCGTCGGCTCTCACCGGTGCGCCTGGAGCGACTTCTCCGTTGCTCGTTCGGCTCCTGTCGCACGGCGACCCCGAGGTTCGCGATCGCGCGGTCCGCACGCTCTCGTATGCGGTGTCCACGCAGCAACTGCCGTTGCCAGCCGAGGTCGACATCTCGCCATTGCTCGAGCGTGAACTCGCCCTCGCGTACCGCATGACGATCATTCTCGCGGGCATCGCACAGGACGACGGAACACCCGACTGGAAGATCGATCCCCCCTACGACCGACTAGGCCACGAGATCGAGCTCGAAGTCCTCGCCACCCGAGAGCGCGTGCTGCATCTCCTGACGCTCGTCGGCAACCACGAACTCGCGCGCGCCGTCGAAGTAGGGCTGCGACGATCCAGCGCCGACGTGGATGCCAAGATCGCTGAACTCGTCGATGTGTCGTTGCCTCGCGCACTCGCAAAAAAGGTCGTTCCGCTTTTCGAGCGACTTTCCCTTCGCGAGCGCGCAGAGGCGGCAGGCCGAGCGCCGGAGCTGGGCGATCCGCTCGCGGCGATCGTCGATCTGAACGATCCAGTGATTGTCGGCTTCGCAATGCTTGCTTATGGCGAGCGCTTCCGGCAGCGTTTCGGTGATGTTTACGCGCGTGAGGTCGACATGATTCCGCTGTTCGAGCGCATGGCGTTCTTGCGCACGGTGCCTCTCTTCGAAGAGATGCCAGGTCACGAATTGCGTGCGGTCGCGGAGATGCTCTCTCTCGTGGAGATCGCTCGCGACGAGACCATCTTTCGCAAGGGGGATCCGGGTCACGATCTGTTCATCGTGAAGCGCGGATCGGTTTCGCTCCGCGATGGCAATACGGAGCTCTCGGTCGCCTCGGCGCAAGACTTCTTTGGAGAGCTCGCGTTGCTCGACAACGAGCCGCGAGCAGCGTCCGCCGTGACTCTCGACCAGACGTCGCTCTTGCGCTTGCGGAGCGCTGATTTCCGGGAGCTGATGGCTCGCCGACCCCAAATCCAAGAGCGCGTGCTCAAGGTCGTCGTGCGCCGACTTCGCGACGCGAGGCGCAGCGGCAAGAGTCCCTAGCGCGCCGTTTTGCGCTGGAGCGTGCTAAATCATTCGCGTGGAAACTCCGCCGCTCGCACGCATGCCCGAGGAGTGGGCCACCTTGTCACCAGGATTGGGCGGCCGTTCGTTCCACGGCAAGCAGATATTCCGCTGGCTACACGCTCGCGGCGTGCTCGACGCGACTCAGATGACCGACCTTCCTCGCGGCATGCGCGACGCGCTCGCAAAAGACGGCGTCGCTCCCGCGGCTGAAATCACGACGATTTTTCGCAGTCTCGACGACACGCGGAAGATCTTGCTTCGACTCTTCGACGGCGCCACGATCGAGACAGTCCTCATCCCTGGTGTCTCGAAGAACAAGAGCGGTCCATCGCCGATCGAACAAGACGCGGACGCCTCTGCCGCGCCCGAGGACGACGAAGACGAAACAACCACACCCGATGTCGTGCGGGTCACTCAATGCATCTCCACGCAGGTCGGCTGCGCAATGGGCTGTGTGTTTTGCGCGAGCGGCGTCGCAGGCTGGAAGCGCCACCTCGGCGCCGACGAGATCGCGCTTCAAGTCTTGCTCGGTCGCGCGCAGCTCGAGCCCCACGAGCAATTGCGCAATGTCGTCTACATGGGCATGGGCGAGCCGCTCCACAACTACGACGCCACAGCGCGCTCGTTGCGACTGCTCACGCACCCCGACGGCATCGGTCTTTCGACGCGCCGGGTGACTGTCTCCACCAGCGGACTCGTTCCGGAGATCGCGCGCCTCGGCAAAGACTTCGGCGGCAACATCGGTCTGGCGATCTCGCTGCACGCGGCGGACGACGAGACACGCACACGCCTCATGCCCATCAACAAGAAGTACCCGCTCGCCGTGTTGATGGACGCGCTGCGTGCCTATCCGCTCCCACGAAGACGTCGCATCACGATTGAATACACGCTCGTCGCCGGGAAGAACGACACATCCATTGAAGCGAAAAGAGTCGTGAAGCTACTGCGTGGGCTTCCAGTGAAAATCAACCTGATCCCCATGAATCCCATCGAAGCGAGCACACTCGGTCCCACCGACACGAACGGCGTATTGTCTTTTCAAAAGATTCTTCTGGACGCGGGCTACTCCTGCTTCATCCGCAAGCGCCGCGGTGATGACGTGGCTGCCGCGTGTGGTCAGCTCGCGTTGCTGGGTGCCAAACCGAAAGTTCGCGTGAACCGCACGTGATGGCGAGTCCGCGACCCAGACGCGGCGCGGTCAACAGCTGGACGGAACGTCCGCGACCTAGGCGCGGCGTGGTCAACACCAGGAGCGGCGCGCTGTCTGTTTCGCTCGTGATTGCGCTCACAGCGAGCCAGGCTCGTGCCGAACCATCCAAGCGCCCGCCGTTTCAACTGATGGTGACTGCGTTTGGGGGAGATGGATTGCGCTTCAACAATCCCTACCGATTGAGCACCCCGATCGGGAGCAGCGCAGAGAGCGTCTCGCGCACGAGCCTGTACGCAGACGTTGGAGCAGCCGCCACGTTCGGTGATCCACGTAAGATTCAACATGGTTTTGCGGCGCGTCTATCGATCGCCGCTGAAGGCGTTCCGCAAGGCGTGCTCGCTCCAAGTTACTTGGTGTGGTGGCGCCTGCATCCGTCGTGGACTGCGTACGCGCGACTGTCGACCCCGATCGTGCTCACGCCGACACTCACATGGGGAGTCGAAACCGGCGTTGGCGCAGTCTGGTTTGCGCGCGCAGGACTTGGTATTGCGGCTGAAATCGTGGGCGATGTGTTCTACGGCGCGGCAACACGAGACGTGAAGGCCGCAGCGTATCCCGTGCTCAGCGCGCAGCTCGGGTTCGTGTTCGCCTACGAGGTGCTGCCGTGATCAAGAGGCGCGTTCTCGTCATCGTCGCGCTGGCCGCGCTCGTGTTCGGCGCGGGTCCCACGGTGGGCGACGTCGGCGGATGCGGCACAGACGCAACCGATCTCGACGAGACGAGTTTCGCCCTCGGTCGCAAACGCCTCGACTGCGCGCGCTGCACCGAATGCAACTTCGCCACGCAACGCTGCAGCGACGCATGCGATCGTCACAAGCCAAGCGACGTCGGCTTCCCTGCGTATTGCAAACCTCTACTGCACGACGGCGAGGTGTGCCTTCATGCGCTGCAGGTTGCCTCGTGC
>JAYVXK010000930.1:0-4041 GCA_043785265.1 Myxococcales bacterium
GTTCGATCGCGAATACCTGGGAGCCTGGGACGTTGCAGGCCGCGACTACACCCTGGAGATCACACGCGTCGTGGTCGCTGAGCTCACGGGCGAAGGCAATCGCAAGACACGCAAGCCAGTCGTCTACTTCAAAGACGCGCAGAAGGGCTTCGCGCTCAACAAGACCAACGCCCGGACGATCGCGGGCCTCTACGGCAACGACACGCGCGCCTGGGTCGGCAAGCGCGTCACGCTGTTCGCTACGACCACCACGTTCGGTCGTGAGACGGTCGAGTGCATCCGTGTTCGCCCGGAGCTGCCGCGCGGAAAGGAGAACATCCATGTTGCAGCGTGACGGCTTCCTACACTTCTCCACGCTCAAGCACATGGCGCGCAGTCCTGCGCACTACCGAGAAGCGTGTCTCACCCCGTTCGAGTCGACAGCCGCGATGCGGCTCGGCACGCTCGTGCACAAGATCGTCCTTGGCGGCGACTACATCATCTTTCCCGGCGAGCGCCGCGGAAAGGACTGGGACGAGTTCCGCTACCAGAACCAGACCAAGGAGATCTTCACCTACTCGGAGCTTGTGCGCGCGAAGTCCGCTGCGCTCGCTGTCGCGAATGATCCGGTCGCCTCGAAGTGGCTAGTCGGTAAACACGAACAATCGATGACCTGGGACGCTCTCGGTTATCCGTGCAAGGGCACGCTCGACGTCCTCGGCGAGGATTTCGTCTGCGACCTGAAGACCACGTCGAACACCGAGCCCACCGTGCTCACGCATCACGCGCGCAAGCTCTGGTATCACGCTCAGCTCGCCTGGTACCTCGGCGGCGCCCGAGCGAATGGGCACCAGGTTCGCGGCGCAGCGCTCGTGTGCGTCGAGATGGAGGCGCCGCATCCTGTGACGGTCGTGCGCATCATGCCGCGCGCCATCGAGCATGGACTCAACGCGATTCGTAATTGGATTGAGCGACTTCAAAGTTGCGAGGCCAACGACTCGTGGCCTGGGTACGTCGACTGCGAGATCGATCTCGACATCGAAGAGACACGTCTGCTCATCGACGGAGAAGAGCTCGCAGCATGAGCGTCGCACGCCGGCTCCTCACTACACGAGAGGCAGCGACCTACTGCGGATACCGAACGGGCAGCGGCATCCGCAAGGCGCACTTCGAGAAGCGGCTGTTTCCTGCAGGAAGAAGGGGAGGAAGAGGCACATGGATGTGGGACGTCGCCGAGCTCGATCGGTTCCTCGAAGGTCGCTCGCGCTGCCCGGCAAACGACGGTACGGTCGCCACCGAACGCTCAGGTGCGCCTTTGAAAGAAGGTTCAAATGAGAGAAGTGAAGTGGAAGTCCATGAAGCGTGTGTTGGTTCATCCGACCCCGGTGATGCCGGGGCTCTGGAAGCGAAAGGAGGGAGGCTTCGTCATTCGCGGTCGCACGCAAGACGCGACGACGGGGCGTTGGAAGGAGTTCTTCAAGGTGATGCCGGAGGCGGACGAAGTGTCCGCGCTCAAGTGGCTCCGCGATCAGCAAGCGCGCGTTCGCATCGGCAACGTGTCAGCGACGACACCGAGCGTGCGCTTCAGCGAGTTCGCGACATCGCTCTTCGAGCACAAGGTGAAGACGGGAGAGATCAAGAGCGCGATGGGCCGCAACAAGTGGCACTACACGCTCCGCCATCTCTTCGCCGCGTTCGGTGACGTCTTCATCGACAAGCTCCACGTCTCACACGTGGAGCAATGGCTCGAGCTCGCTGCCGCGAAGGTCGCGACGCGCGAGTACGCGCCGACGACGGTCAACGGGTGGCTCGCGATCTTGCGCGTCATCATGAAGGCCGCGCGTCGTCGTTTTCGCCTCGCGCACGATCCTCTCGACGGGATCGAGAACCTCGATACCTCCGAACACGAAATCTATTCGGAGCTCGAGCCCAACTCGCTCACGCTCGAGGAGGCTGGGCCGTTCGTCGCGAAGTTTCGGGAGCTGTTCCCGCAGCACTTCGCGATGTTCTACCTCGGCCTCGCGACGGGCCTTCGGCCCTCCACGCTGCGACCGATTCGTCGGCGCGGCGCAGAGGCCGACGTGCTCTGGGATCAGGGCAAGCTCCTGGTTCGGCGTTCGCACTCCCTCGGCGAAGAGGTCATGCGCACGACCAAGCAGAAGCGGCGCTACGCGATCGACTTGCCGAACGAGGTCATGGATGTCCTCAAGTGGCACGTCGACACGCAGCTCACGCCCGAACAAGAGGACTCGGATCTCTTGTTCCCCTCGGTCACGGGCGGGTTCCGGACCATGAAGGTCTTGAACAAGCCGCTGGCCGATGTCGCAGAAGAGCTCGGCATCACCAAGCACATCACGCAGCGCGCGCTGCGCCGCACGTTCAACGATCTGGCCCGCGCGGCTCAGGTCAACGATCTGGTCACACGCTCGATCTCTGGGCACCTCACCGAGCAGATGCAGCACCACTACTCGACGGTGAACGGGGCCGAGCAACGGGCCGCTTTGGCCAAGGTCATTCGCCTGGTTGACCGCGCTTCCCAGCCCGCGGTGGGAGAAGCGGTGGGAGAAGACCCTGGTCCGGTGGGAGAAAGCGCAACGGGTTGAGAAGTGGAACCTCTCAACCCGTATGTTTTAGCCGCTTTCGTTGTAGGCGCGATTGGGATTGAACCAACGACCCCTACCGTGTCAAGGTAGTGCTCTACCACTGAGCTACGCGCCTGCGGGGAAGGGCTGGTGAGTTACCGTTCAGACGTCGCCCTGTCAAGCGACCTGACGGCAGTGGCCCGACGGCGGCGAAACCGCCTGAGTACACTCGTGACGACCAATCCGAGTGGCAACAGCATGCTCGCGTCCGAAAGGGCGCCGCCGCTCACCTCGCAACCGCCTTTGCTCGGACCGGCTGTGCTGCCGCAAAGCGACCAATCTGTCGTGCTTGGATTGCCGGTGCACACGCATGCGTTGGTGCATCTTCCCTTGTGACAGCACCCAGACGCGCAATCGAAATTCTTCGCGCAAGAGTCGGCGCAACTGCATGTGTCGCCGCCGCAGTTGGCGATGATCTGCGCTTGGGTCGATTGGCAAACAAGCGGTGGCGTGCCTGCATCTGGCGCCGCTCCGCAATTGGGCGATGAGCCGCATTGACCACTGCAGCAATATCCAAAGTTGGTCGGACAACAATATCCGTTGCAGTCCACCGGCGAAGTCGTGGGACACGCCAACGCGAGCCGTGGCGCAAACCATGCGCTCAGCGCGAACACGACGAACGCAAAAACGGCAACCCGCATGCCTCATCGTCGCGACAGAAGCCGAGCTGGTCAATCGATTCCGGATCGCGTCCTTTACGCACGCGCACAGGCTTGCAATGCTGCGCCCGTGGAGAACCGCTACAAAGAGGACGACGCCGCGCGCGCTTGCCGCGACTATGACGTGGATGCCGTGCTCGCGATGCGCACCTATACGGCGCGTTTATTGGGCGCCAATCGGGAGCTCGTTCTGCACGGCGGCGGCAACACCAGCGCAAAGTCCAAGACGGTTGATCGTCTGGGTCGTGAGATCGATGTGCTCTACGTCAAGGGTTCGGGCTGGGATCTGGCGACCATCGAGCCGCCAGGACATCCTGCAGTTCGACTGGGACCGATCCTCGAGCTCCGAGGTCTCGCCGAGTTGAACGACGCGGACATGGTCACCGAGTTGCGACGGAACCTCCTTGACCCAGCCGCACCGACGCCCAGCGTCGAGACTCTGTTGCATGCATTTTTGCCCGCGCGATTCGTTGACCATACTCACGCAGACGCCGTGCTCGCACTCGCCAACCAACCCGATGCGGAAGACCTCTGTCGGAAGGTATTTGGCGAGGCTCTCGTGTGGGTTCCCTATGTGATGCCAGGCTTTCAACTCGCCAAGCGCACCGCAGATGCATTCGAAGCGGCCATTCGTGCAGGCAAGATCCCTCGTGTGATTGTGCTCGAGCGGCATGGCATCTTCACATTTGGTGAGTCTGCCAAGGAGAGTTACGCGCGCATGATCGAAGCGGTCACTCGCGCGGAGAGAGCGATCGCCGATC
>JAYVXK010000931.1:0-4036 GCA_043785265.1 Myxococcales bacterium
CACCCAAGAGAGCGACGCGACGCATGCGGCACGACTAACACGCTGGCGCGCCGGAGGATAACGCGCTACATGCTCCCCTGTTCCCAGGTGCCGGATTGGCGCAGGGAGCGCTGCGGTGATTGAGATCGCCGCCTGCTTTTCCGACCCGCGGCAGCGAGGAAGAGCCCCTTTTTCAGGCACTTTTGAGTGCCGCCGCAGAGAGTCTGTTTTCCAAATTGTTTTCATATCGTTCAAGGCGCCCTCGGCGTCCTTCTAGTTCTTCGTCATCCGCTTCACATCAGCCCGCTTCCCCTCAGCATGTTCCGGTGCGCGCTCCCGTGCTCGCGCCGATGACTCCTGAGATCGCAGAGGCCATCGCCAAGTCGCCGTTCGCGGCTCTCGGTCTCGATCCCGATCTGCTTCGCGGAATTTTGGACGAGGGTTATCCCAAGCCGACGCCGGTCCAGACAGAGGTCATTCCTCATGCTCTCGCCGGACGAGACATCCTCGCTGGTGCCCAAACGGGCACGGGCAAGACGGCAGCCTTCGTGTTGCCAATCCTCCAACACCTCGCACGCGATCGCGCAGCACGCGGACGCTCTCCTCAAGTCGGAGGGGACGGTCGTGCACAACTCCGCGCGCTCGTGCTCACGCCGACGCGAGAACTCGCCGCACAAATCGGCGAGCGTGTGTCGGTCTATGGCCGGTACACGGGCATCGGATACGTCGTCGTCTACGGCGGAGTCAGTCAGCGCCCCCAAGAGACCGCGCTGCGCAGCTCTCCTGAGATCTTGATCGCGACCCCAGGACGTCTGCTCGATCTCATGCAGCAAGGCTTCGTCGATCTTCGACACATCACCCATTTCGTGTTGGACGAAGCGGATCGCATGCTGGACATGGGCTTCGTGCACGACGTGCGTCGCGTCTGCGCTGCCTTGCCAAAGAAGCGCCAGACGTTGTTTTTCTCCGCGACGATTCCGGCGCCGATCGAGACGATGTCTCGCGCGTTGCTCGTCGATCCTGCGCGTGTCGCGATCACTCCAGCAGTGACGACCGCCGAGTTGGTGGAGCAGTCGGTGGTCCACGTGGCCAAGCACGACAAGCGAGCGATGCTCGAGCGCGTCCTCCGCGAGGAGACCATCGAACGCGCACTCGTGTTCACGCGCACCAAGCACGGCGCCAATCGCGTGTGCGAACAACTCGATCGCGCCGGCATCGATTCCGCTGCGATTCACGGCAACAAATCGCAAGGTGCGCGCGAGCGTGCGTTGGCTGCGTTTCGCCTCGGCACGACAAAGGTGCTCGTCGCGACGGACGTTGCGTCACGCGGCATCGACGTCGACGGCATCAGTCATGTCATCAACTATGACCTCCCTGATGTCGCAGAGGCTTATGTCCATCGCATCGGGCGCACGGGGCGCGCAGGCGCGACGGGGCGAGCGATCTCTTTTTGCGATCACGAAGAGCGTGGTCTGCTCGCAGACATCGAGCGACTGATTCGCCGCCGCTTGCCCGCGACTGGCTCTGCACCAGAAGTGTCTGCGAGTTCGCCCGCAGCCGCCGCAGCGCGACCCTTGGTACCAGGCGAAGGCCGCGGACCCCGCGGTCGATTCCGCGGATCCCGGCATCGCTGACAATCTCAGCGCCCTCGCACCACAATTGCAGCGCGCCAACGAGCTACAGCTACTTGCAGCACGCCAAGCACAACGACGAATAGCATTTGCCGTAGATGATGGACGACTGGATGTTGCAACACTGCGTGCCTTTTTTGCAGAGGATGTTGCTGCAGAGATTGCCGCCGTCCGAAGCATCCACGGTGGATCCGTCGTCTGCGTCTGCGGTCGATCCGTCGTCTGCGTCTGCAGTCGATCCGTCGTCCGCGTCTGCAGTTGCATCGGCGATCGAGGAGTCGGCTCCACTCGAATCTTTCTTCGAAGAGCTATCCTTAGCGAGGCTCGTGTCTTGCGCCGTGACGTCCGTCCCAGAGTCGTCTGGCGCGAGCGCCTGGTCGCTCGAACACGCAGCCAACGTCAAAAGCAAAAGAGTCCCCAACCAACGATCATCGATGCTGCGCATGAGTCGAGTATACGTCGAGACAATGCTCATGTGGTAAGTGTCGAAACCGAGGGAGAACCCACCATGTCTCGCACTTTGATGTTTGTGCTTTCAGCGCTCGTTTCGCTGGCTTTTGCGTGCTCTTCCGCACCCAAAGTTCCCACGATCGACAACGTCACTTTCGCTACGTTCACCAAAGACGCCACGGGCACCTATTCCGCCGTGGGCACGGTGACCGCGCACGGTGACGGCGCGGCCGTCTCGCAACTCGCGCTCCACGTGCCCCCGCAGAACGGCGTCGCGTTCGCCGACAGCTCATTCTCTGTCGCGGGCTTCGCCTCTCCCTATCAAGCCACGTTGAAGTTCCCAAGCGCCACCCCCGCCGGAAGCTACACGTTCCAACTCACCGCTGTGGACACCGCTGGCGCACGCAGCACCCCGTTCAACGGAACATTCACGCTCCAGTGATCGAGTGATCTAAGGACCTTCCTGCATCGGGCTTACCCATCGGAAACCTGGACCTAAGGAACCCTATGCAGGCTCTTCCTTAGTCTCCTCTCGCTTCCCCCAGGGCATCGGATTGACCGGCGAATTGCATGTTTTTCAAACGTGCTAGGCTCCGCGTCGCTGGGGGTTAACCCAAGGAGCATGTTGATGAAACGTTCTTTGTTACTGGCAGTTCCGGTGCTCGCTGCATGCGGTTCCTCTACCGTCACGACCACCTTCGATGGCGGGACTGAAGGTGGCGCGCACGCGTCCTTCTCGTTTCAAACGTCGAACGTCAAACTCGACAACATCGATGTCTCCACTGTCGAAGACCAAGACGTGACCGGCAGCTGTCAGATCAATGCGGAGTCGGGTTTTGCGGACTGTTTTCAGCGCAACTTTGCTGCCACCACGGTGACGCAAAGCGATGGCAGCAAAGTCGGAATCATCGTCGTCAAGTCTCTCAGAGTAGAGCCGACGGCACATATCCGCGTTATGGGACAACTGCCATTGGTGCTCGTCTCGCTCACGGACATGACCATCCTTGGCACGATCGACGCGCACGCCGAATCGGACGTTGCCTACGCCGGTGGTTTTCATGCGCTCGCAGCAGCGGGTAAGGGCTCAGGGCCTGGAGGGGGCGCGACGGGGACGGGGACTGGAGGCGCTGTGCCCGGCGTCGCAGGTGGTGGTGCATCCTACTGTGGCTTAGGCGGTAAGGGCGCAGCCGAACAAGGCTCGACGGACGTTCCCGGCGCACCCACTCCTGCTTATGGCGCCAACGACATTCGTCCGCTCATCGGCGGATCCTCGGGCGGCGTGAGCTCGCAGGCAGCGGGCGGCGGCGGCGGCGCATTGCAATTCGTGGCGGGTGGATCATTCACCATCAATGTGGGTGCCAGCATCAATGCGGGTGGCGGTGGTGGTGAGTTTGGCGGCATTGCCACAGGCCAAAACGCCGGTGGAGGTGGCAGCGGAGGATCGATCCTCATCGAGGCGCCTACTGTCACGATGGGCGGCACGCTCGCGGTGAACGGCGGCGGCGGTGGCGGAAGCGGCGCAGGCGGCGGCACCGGAAAAGACGCCAATCCAGACAGCAATCCCGCAGCGGGTGGTGGTGGAGCGTCGATGGGTGGTGCAGGTAGTGCTGGAGCGTCCAGCAATGGAGCAAACGGCAATGACACGCCAGGCAGCACTGCGGGAGCGGGAGGCGGCGGCGCTGGTCGCATTCGCATCAACACCACTGGTGTCGCGACGGTCACCGGAACATTCTCGCCGTCGGCCGCGAGCACTTGCGTTTCGCAAGGCAAAGTTCGCGCACCCGGCTCTGGAGTTTAGACCTACAAAAAAGGTGGTGGGCTCGAACCTGCGGCTCTTACGAGCATCAGGCGCGAGCCCACGGCACCACCAGTGCTTTAATTAGAGCACTTTGACGTTTTCAGCTCGGGGACCCTTGGGGCCTTGTCCTTCTGAGAACGATACGCGCTGACCTTGCTTGAGGTCCTCGAAACGCACG
>JAYVXK010000932.1:0-4036 GCA_043785265.1 Myxococcales bacterium
CGACGGCGGAACTGCGGTGGTTGTGTCGTCAGTCACACCAGCCTTTGCGTGGACTGGTGGCGTGACCACCCTGAGCATCTCGGGGTCGGGCTTTGCTTCAACACCCACGATCGCGATCGTGCCGAGCGGTGTCGACGGTGGTGCGCCCACAGCGCTCGTTCACATCGCGTTCGTGTCGACTTCGAGTTTGACAGCACAAGTGCCAAAGGGCGTCAGCGCAGGGATTTACGACATCATCGTGACTGATCCCAACGCGTGCGGCGGCATTCTGGTGGGCAAGCTGACTGTCGTCGCAAATGCTCCGCCGCGAATCCTCTCGGTCGCCCCCGCGACCGGCACCACACAAGCAGACGTCGCCGTGACCGTGACGGGCTGCCATTTTCCGAACAACGCGACGCTCTCCACAGTCGACTCCAGCGCGGCGCTCCTCGCACAAGGCGTGACCGCGGTAAGTTGTGCGGGACCGGTCGATGCGCGATGCGACAACACCAATCTGTGCACCATGACAGGAACCGTCCTCGACAAGACAAGCGTGATGCCGGTTGGTCCTTATGTCGTGCGCGTGACCAATCCGACGGACAAGACGTTCGGCGAATGGGGCACCTATGTGATCACCGCGCCCAGCGGCAAACTCTCAGGCAATTGGTTGGCGGCTGCGAATCTGAACACGGGGCGTCGATCACTCGGAGTGGTCAATGCGCGGCTCGATGATGCCAACCGCTTTCTCTATGCGATAGGTGGAGAAGACGCGGCGGGCACAGCGCTGAACAGTGTCGAGATGATCGCCATCGATCGTTTTGGACAGACATCCAAGTCATGGACCACTCTGCGTTATGGGCTGAATACTGCGCGATCGGGCCTCTCGGTGGTGGCGCAAGGCATGTATCTCTATGCCATCGGCGGGACCTCTACCAAGAGTGGCACGGCAGGCAACGCGCCGACAGGCACACCGCTCGGGAGCATCGAACGCGCGCTGGTCCTCGATCCTGCCCAGGCACCGACACTGGCAGATCCGACAGTGGGATCAGGTGGAAGTCTGGGCGTGGGGACTTACTACTACCGAGTGTCTGCGCTGATGGGGAATGCGGACGCGGACAACCCTGGCGGCGAAACACTGGCCAGTGACGAATTGGCTGGGACGCTCTCTACTCCTGGGCACATTGGACTATCTTGGAGCGCGGTGACCGGCGCGTCTTCCTATCGCGTCTACCGAACTCTCACGGCCAACGGAGCCTCGTCGACGGAAGTCTTGCTCGCCGACAAGGTCAACGGAACGACCTATTCGGATGACGGTTCCGTATCCATCGGTCCGGACGCAGCGGGTCTGACGACTCCACTTCCGATCGGTTCTACAGGCGTCTGGGTCAACCAAGTTTCTCTGAGCATTCCTCGACTCGATGCCGCGGCTGTCGTGGCACCAGAGAGCAATGCCGCAAACTCTCCCTTGCATGTGTATGTCGTCGGAGGCTGGGCAGACTGCACGGGCGGCAGCACCTACGTTGCGTCCAACTGCTACGAATATGCCCCGATCAACGCAAAGGGCGACACGCTCGCTGCCTTCACCAAAGACGTCACGCATACGGTAGCGAACGCGCGCGTGCGCTTCGGAGCAGCGCCGCTCAATGCGTCCAACGGACCGACGACACTCATTGATGGTGGTGTCGACAACTCCAGCTTCGTGCTCGTCGGAGGTGGTATGGGGATTAGCTCCACGGGCACGACTCTCGAGCATGCGCTCGTGCAGAGCGGCGGAGCTCTTGGCGTGTGGAGCGTGCCTGGCAAAGGCTTCGCCCTCCAGCGCGACGGATCGCAGCTGTCTGTAGTGAATGGTTATGCCTACCAGTTCCTTGGCGGGAGCGTGGGTAGCTATACGCAATCGAGTGATCTCTCCACCAATGCCACAGTCACTCCCTTGGCGGTCGCCTTCGGCAATTGGTCGAACGCGGGCGCGAACCTCGGAACGAGCGTGGGAAGATACGGCCTTGGTCTCGAGAGCGCGTACTTCTACGTGGTCGGCGGAACGACCAATGACACCGATGCGCTCTCTACTGTTTATCAAATCATCTACTAGGAAGGATGCGCCATGAGGTTTCCACTTGCAGCTCTGCTTCTGTTCGCGGTTGCGTGCTCGGGGGGGTCCTCGTCTCCACCTGTGAATGCGGCCACCGCGCAGCAAGCTTATGTCAGCATCGATGGCTCGATCGATCGCGCGATCACCCTTGGTTTTGCGGGTTTCAATGCAGCGAGCAGCGCGAACATCCCGGCGCAAACCGCGAGCGGAACCAAGGGCGGGACCATGACCATCAGCGGACAGGTGGATCAGGGGGCTTCGACGAATCGGTCGATGCACCTCACAGAGACTCTCGTCGACTATTCGGATGATGGACAAATCACCTATGCCACGAGCTCCCCTGCGACGTTGGACATGAACCTCAAGAACGTCCCGAATGGGACGATGACCGGTTCGCTCTCTGGTACCTATACGATGACGGGGGCGCTCACAGGTCCAGTGACGCTCGCGGTGACCCTCACTGCGAACTTGCAACCAGGCACCGCACCAGTGAAGGTGCAACGTGTACCGGGTACGACGCGCGTGACGGGAACGGCAACCGCCAACGGCGCGACCTACACGATCGACGTCACACGCTGACTTAGGGAAGAGTCAATCAGCAGTGTTGTAGCGGCTTGCAGACCGCTCGATTCTGCGCGTTGGGACAACACAGGTCCAAGGCGCTGCACTTGGCGCAATCCAGGCACGTGGCTACACAGTTGGGCCCGCTGCACGCGACAGGTCCACAGCACATCGTCGCGTAACTCGGGACGGCGTTGGGGCATGTGGCTGAACCCGCCTCGCCCGCGTCGACCTGCGCTTGCTGATCACTCGTGGCATCACCCGTGTCGTCGACGGTCGCGCCGTCGTTGTAGCCAAACGCGATGTCTGGAACCGCCGAGCACGCGAGTGTGGTCATCAAGAGACAAAACGGGATGAGCGCGCGAACCACGGAAGACCTCACTAGTTCATAGCAAAACTAGAACGACCCTTCCACATCAAGCCCCGCAACTGCGTGTCCCATCGCGGGGACCAGCCGCACTGAGGTTCGCGGAGTCGGTGCGAGTGACAGAGCCAGGATGCCCGCGGCGGCGCTCACCACGGCGACCCCGCCAAATACTGCGGCGAGAGGGCCGAAGGTGAGCGCCTGCGAACGCAAGCTGGTGAGTTCGTCTTGGCGCGAAGGCGGACAGAGTCCACCTGGGCATGCGTTGTTGAGCTTGCTGATGTCGCTCTCGCGAACGAAGAGCAACGCAATCGCAGTGACGGCTGACGCGCCTCCCAGACTCAGCAAGGAGACACCCACCACCACTCGTGTGTTGCTCGCAGGCGGGAGCGGCACGGGCGGGAGCGGCACGGGCGGCGTGATGACGGGTTGGTCTTCTGGCTTGAGAGTCAGAGTCAGCGACAGGTTCGCGCCTGCGATCGCACCGAATGTGACGCGCGTGGGTTTCATATGAGGCGCTCGCGCTTCGACTACGTGATCGCCTGGATCTACCAAGGTGGACCTCTTGAGATCGTCGTCGGTCAATTTCTCTTGGTCATCGAGAACGACCTCCGCGTTGTCTGCCCCCGAGATGGCGATGGTCAGCTTGGTCATCTTTGGGGCGAGCGCGGCCACTCTGACGTGCGCGGCCTCCACGACGTCCGTTGCGTCTTCGTTGCCGAGCCCGAGTCGCGCCGCGGCCTCGTAAGCCTTGGCGGCACCACGAAGTTTGCCGAGTAGCTCGAGGCACGAGCCGATTCGATACTCGACTTGCGCTGTGTCCTTGACCGTGGCGACCTGCTGATACTTTGGCAGCGCCACCTCTGGGTGATGGTCTCGCTGCTCGTCATTGAGCGCCTCACCAAACAGTCGCCGCGCGTCTTCCAAGCTGAG
The DNA here is from genome assembly GCA_043785265.1 of Myxococcales bacterium. GTDB lineage: Bacteria > Myxococcota_A > Polyangia > Polyangiales > Polyangiaceae > JANYHY01. The sequence goes on from JAYVXK010000932.1 coordinate 3,930, forward strand.
GCTCGAGGACTGCGCGCGCACGGTCGACGCCAGCGAACCGATCAGCAAGAGTGCCGAAACATGCGCCCTGAGGTGCCTCACCATTCGATGATTAGCTTACCTCCTGG
>JAYVXK010000933.1:0-4030 GCA_043785265.1 Myxococcales bacterium
GTCCGAAATGAGCGTAAAGTAGCCGTCGTTCGCGTTCGGGTTCGCGATGGAGGCATTGGAGCCACCGTTCTTGTCCATGCGAAACACTTGGGAGCTCGCGGTGTATTGGGAGTTCGCCGCGTAATAGACAAAGTTCTGATCGATCCGAATGGCGCTCTTGTAAGTGTTCGGTTGGCTCGCCAGAAAAACCGGCTGACACTTACCTTTGTTGCAACCGCCGCCGAGGCAGCTGTGACCGCACCGTCCACAATTCTGAGGGTCGTGCTGCGGGTCTGCACACCACCCGTCGGCTTGCGCGTCACTCGCAGACCCATCGTTGATGCTGGTCTCGTTGCCTGTCACGGCGTCGACAGAAAATGCGTCGGCCAGAGTATCGTCAACGCTCGAATCTGGTTTGAGGGTCGAGCTGCACCCAATCGCAGCAGCACCGACGCCAACGATGAGCGCGATGCACATGCGTTCAAGAGAGGCGCTCACGGCGACAGCACGACGGTCTCTTTACGGCCCGCGACGGGGTCTGCCGTCCAGCTTGCTGTCAACGTCCCTTGCGCACCAATGCAGCTGATGTTCAATGGGATCGTCACGCTCTTTGCGCCCACGCTGGGTCGCAACTTGATCACCATTCCGCCGTTGATGTCGGGCCCCTGCGCGACGAGTTCGGCGGTCGTGTTCACGGTAATGGTTCCGGTGAAGGCAGGGTCGAGCTTGTGGATGGTCACGACCAGCACGAGGTCGACGGAGCCATCCCCATCATTGACCCAAACCGACGTCGCGCCGAAGTGATGCGTCGCGCCTGCGTCGCCTCCGCAGTATGCGGGCGCCGGAAGCGGATCAACCACGGCGTATCCGGTGCACGCCGCGCTCACCGCACCCGCGCCCGCAAGCTGCGCCAACCGCAGGAGTGTTGACCGTCGCGCACGACTCATCGCGAGAGCATACGCGGTTCGCTCGTGACGGGCCATGGTCGCCGCTCACACTGGAACGGGAGCGGGAACGGCGGACAGCGCGCTTCAGCGCATTGCCAACAAGCCCTTGACCCGCGTTCGGTTAGTGTTAGCTTACGGTTCGTGGGTACTTACCAATCCAGCCGACAGCTCGACGCGCTTGGAGATCCGACCCGCCGTGCGATCTTCGAACGCCTCGCCAAGGGCCCTCTGGCTGTCGTCGAGATCGCACGGAACCTTCCTGTCAGTCGGCCAGCCGTGTCGCAGCACCTCAAGGTGCTGAAAGACGCGGGGCTCGTGGCGGACAGGGCAGAGGGGACGCGCAGGGTCTACGCGATTGACCGCGCTGGCCTCGCTGCCGTCCGAGAGTACTTCGACCGCTTCTGGGACAAAGCTCTCGACGCATTTCGTCGGGCCGCCGAGGAGACTCACAGAGCCGAGCAAGGCAGACGATTCATCAAGCCAAATGGCAAGGAGAGGAAAAGATGAGTAGCCCCGAGACCAGCGTTCGAAAGTCCGTCGTCGTCAACGCACCCATCGCACATGCGTTCAAGGTCTTCACCGAGCGGTTCGACTCGTGGTGGCCTCGCTCGCACCACATCGGCAAGGTCGAACCTTACACTGCGATCCTGGAGCCGCACGAAGGAGGGCGGTGGTTCGAGCGAGGCGCCGATGGGTCCGAATGCGACTGGGGCCGCGTGCTGGTGTACTCGCCGCCGACGTGCGTCGCTGTCTCATGGCACCTCGACGCGAGCTACGCTTACGATCCCGATCCCGCGAAGGCGAGCCGAGTCGAAGTCACCTTCCACGATGAGGGAAACGGGAGAACGCGGGTCGAACTCGTGCACTCGCACCTCGATCGACACGGCGTGGGCTGGGAGAAGATCCGCGACAGTATTGGTTCGTCTGGCGGGTGGGGCTCCATCATGGATGGTTTTGCGAAGGCGACAGCGGCGTGAAGTACCTCGACGTCTATAGAATCGCGACCTACCTGCTCGTCCTGTTTTGCGTCCTCCACACCGGAGGCGGCATGCTCGCGCAAAAAAGCCTGGGCTCGGAGTCGGATGCGGTGTTCTCGGCGATGAAGACCGTGCACTTCAACTTCAACGGCTCGGACTGCACGTGGTACGGGTTCTGGTTCGCGTTCGGACTGACGACTTCTGTTTTTCTGCTCTTCTCGGCAGTCGTGGCATGGACTCTCGCTGCGACGAAGCCCGCTCATTGGTCGAGCGTGGCGCCGATCGCATGGGCGCTTTTCGCGAGCCACGCCTTCCACGTCTTCTTGAGTTGGCGCTACTTCTTCGCGGGACCGGGGGTGTTCTCCACTGTCATCACAGTCCTCCTCGGCATCGGCGCGTTCCACAAGAGTCATGCGTCCGCGGCCGCGAACAGGCCTGCGACGGCAGGCGCGTCGGTCTACCCACGGAAGCGGTTTCGCGCAGGTTCGTTGTAGCGTGCCCAGTCGATGACGAACGAGGAGACTCGACTCACCCCATCACGCCAGCGAATCGTGAGACCTCGAGGCGTCACCTCGCGGTAGTTGCTCGTGTCTGGCAAGTCGAGGTTCGTCTCGCCGCCTGCGGAGAAGAGCGTGTAGAGCGTGGCGTCGGGTAGATCGTAGGTGGTGCGGAAACCGTCGACGATGCGCTCGTGACCACGCACCAGGACGGAGCACCCAATCCGTGCGAGGAAATTGCGCAGCTGACGCGACCCATAGCCAAAGCGAGCCGCCGCCTTCTGCAGCTCGTCGGGGACGACCTCCGTGTCACTCGGGTCGCTCCACATCATCTGAAACCGCAGATCGGAATCGTTGAGCGACGACAGATCCTTCCACTTCTCTGCGAGAGCCGTGTCGCGAGGAATGCCGGCGTGCACGAAGAAGAAACGATCGAATGCGAGTGAGGTCGGCATCGCCTCGAACAATTGCATGTACTCGCGGAAGTAGGCGTCGCTCGCGACACCAGCCAATCCCATCATGCCTTCGGCGGGTCGCACCGGCGCGAGGATGCGCCCTTGATGCTCGAGATAATATTCGTGGTTGCCGCGCAAGACGTACACCGCGTTGGGCACGGTGACGAACAAACGCATGGCCATGCGCAATACGCCATCGAAGCTGAATCGCCCGCGATCGATGTAGTCGCCGAGCAACACGAGGCGTGTGTCGGGATTGTTCTTTGGATCGGCGGCATGTGCTTCGACCTTCGCGAGAAAGTCGGTCTGCATCAACGCGGCTTTGAGGCACGAGTAGCAACCGTGAAGATCGCCGAGGACGACGAGTTCGTACTCCTTCGGAGCAGCAGGAGGCAGCACATAGACGTGCCCATCGAGAAACGGCGCCTGGCCGGCGAAATTCGCGAAGGTGTTGACCCCCGCGAGCTTGCCCGCACCGGCCGCGCGTTGCTGCTCGAGCGTATCGAGGACCTTGTGTAAGAGTTCGATGTCTTGCTCTGCCCTCGCAACGAATCCGTCTTTGTCGCGCGCGTACACGTGCTCTTCGCGTGTGAAGAATGGATGGTCTTCCACCCGCGGGACCAGCACCTGCGGTTTGTCGATCTCGACGCGACGCTCGACGCCCGCCTCTACGACCTCCTCCATCTCGATCTCGATCGGCTCTGCGAGCAGGCGCTTGATGTCGTCGCGTAGTCGGGCTTCGTTCGGGTGCACGACACCATCCGCCTCGATGAGTTCGTCGACGACCTCGAAGAGATGCGCTCGCGCGTCATCATCGAATGGGTGTAGCAACTCGTAGCAACGCAACGCGAGCTTCGCGTAGACGAACTGCTCGGTGGTCTCTCCCTCGGCAACCGACTCGCTGAAGAGCGCGGCGATCTCGCGATCGATGCCCGCGGCCACGCGTTGGAACTGGGTGGTCACGCGCTCGGTCGCGACATGGCGCGCGAGCGGATCGGGCATGGCCTCGAGCATCCGCTGCTCGACGAGCTTCGCGATCTTTTCTTGAACGAAGCGCTTCTCCGAGAGCGCGAATTTGCCATCCATATGGCCAAACGCGGTCAGAAGAAAAACGATTGCGAGCATCTGCTGCTTCGCGACTGCCGGATCCGAACTGAACACCATCGCCATGTCGT
>JAYVXK010000934.1:0-12748 GCA_043785265.1 Myxococcales bacterium
CGTTGCGCACGCTCGCGGTGTACGAACTCATCGTGGGTGGCGACCTCGGGGACCGTGGGCCTCGCATCGATCGCGTCATCGATTCGCTTCGTCATCAGCGCAACCTCTCGATCACCTGGGGCAACCATGACGCAGAGTGGATGGGCGCCTGCCTCGGGCAAGAAGCGCTGATCGCTACTGTGCTTCGCATCTCGCTCCGTTACGGGCGCATCGCACAGCTCGAAGAGGGCTACGGCATCCCCGTGGAGCCGCTCGAGCAACTCGCACGCACTGCCTACGGCAACGATCCCGCCGAGCGTTTTCGATCCAAGGGCGAAGACCAACGTGACGCCATGTTGCTCGCGCGCATGCAGAAAGCAGCCGCAATCCTGCAGTTCAAGCTGGAAGGACAAACCACGCGGCGCAACCCCGACTTCGATCTCGATCATCGCAACTTGCTTCATCGAATCGACCCGGCCGCGGGGACGGTCACCATCGACGGACGCACGCATGCGCTGCTCGACAAGTCGTTTCCGACGATCGATTTTGCCGATCCGTATCGCCTCTCGGAGGCAGAGTCACAATGCCTGTCGCGAGTGAAGCAGTCGTTCTTGGACAGTCCGGCTCTGTGGCGCGACATGCGTTTCGTCGCGGACCACGGCTCGATGATGACGACACGAGACGAGATGGTCGTGTTCCACGGTTGTATGCCGTCCGATGCGTCGGGCAACTTCGTGGACTTCACCGTGGACGGACAACCTCGTCGCGGCAAGGCGCTCTTCGACGCACTCGATCAAGTCGTGCGACGCGCCTTTCGCGAACGCAATGTTCGCGACCTCGACACGCTTTATTATCTGTGGGCAGGCCCGCGCTCTCCTCTCTTTGGCAAAGATCGCATGGCCACTTTCGAGACGTACTTCGTCGCCGACAAGACCACTCACAAAGAGAGCAAAGACCCTTATTTTCAGCTGATTCACGACAAACCGTTTTGCGAAAAGCTCGCGCACGAAGTCGGCGTCGATCCGAATCGAGTCCTCATCGTGAACGGTCACGTTCCGGTCAAACTCGAAGAAGGCGAGTCCCCGATGAAACGGAGTGGACTGGCAGTGACGATCGACGGCGCCTTCTCAGAAGCGTATGGCGATCACGGTTTCACGCTCGTGTGGGACGCCAACGGCGCTTACCTCGCGAAGCATCATCACTTCGAATCGATCGAGAGCGCGATCGAAGGCGGCGCGGACATCGTCCCTGAGATTCAAACATTGCGGCACAACGATCTCCCAAGACGCGTCGCGGACACACCGCGTGGCGCGGAGTTGTTGGAGGAGATCGCGTGTCTCGAACAACTCGTCACCGCCTATCGAAATCGAACGATCGACGTCGCCGCCTCATAGCGAGAAGTTTGCCGAGGCTGAGAGCAGGACTTATAGCTGGCGACCATGTCGATGACCTTCCACGCACGTCGCATCACGGCAGCCACTCTCGCTGCTCTCCAAAAGAAGCCTGCAGACGTGGTGAGTGTGTTCGAAAAAAGTGCGCCGAAAGGATGGTCCTTCGAGGATCAAATGTTCGCCGCCATCAATCACTGCCTCACGGGCGATGCGTGGGTGAGCAAAGGCCAAGGCGCTGCGATTCATGGTGGCAAACCGATCGGCCCAGAGGGCAACTACGGCCAAGTGCGCTTCGTCGAAGCCGGGGTGGTGGTGAAAGTCTCCGAGCTGCTCGCCAAGATCGGCCAAAAAAAGTTCCTCGCGAAGTTCGACGCCGAAGCCATGAACGAGGACGGAGAAATCTACCCGCCTGTCGAAGAAGACGACGGCGCCATCCTCTGGGAGCGATTCTGCGATCTGCGCGCCCTCTACGACGAGACCGCGAACGCGGGCGACGCGCTTTTGCTCTACGTGTCGTGAGGGCTAAAAGTTCGTCTTTCCGATCAGCATCTTGCCAGTCACACCAGCGGCATCAGTCGGCCACGTGAACTTTTCAGTCACGACTTTGCCGTCGATGCTCGTGATGCGAAACGTGAAATCCCCTTTGCCGAAGCCGCCGTCGTCGTTGAGCGTGCCGTCGCCGGCGCGCCGCAGGGCGAACCAGTCTTTGTGATTGGCGCTCTGAACTTCGATCTTTGCGATGGGCAGGCGAGCGTTGCGAACCCAAAGGCTCGTCCAGTATTCGCTCGCGCCGGTTTGGAACTCGTACATGATCTTGCCGGTGTCGTTGCACTCGGCAAACTGCCAACTCATCGCACGCGGGTCTTCTCCGCTGTTCAAGAGTTGATAGGCGGCTGGACTCACGTCGATGCTGTTGGATGTGGTGTCTCCATAGGTCACGACTCGTAAGAGCGCGCTCTTGCCCTTTTTCGTGGTGACCAAAATGCACGCGTCGCAATACTCCGCGACATTCGGAATGCCGTTCCACAGCCCCACGAGCAGGTCACCCTCGGCTTGTTGCACCGAGGCTTTGTATTTGTCGCCAGGCGCGCACGCGTTGTGAAACGCGGACTCTTGCCAATCGACAGGTCCCAAGTGAAACAGGCCGCCCTCGTAAGGCTGGCCAAGCGTGGCGCCACCGCCAGTTGGGGGTGGCGTCGATGACGTCGTCGCGCTCGAACAAGCGGCGACCCATGCGATCACCAAACTGGCAAAAACAAGGCGTTTGAGTGCTCTCATTTAGGAAGGCTCCGTCTCTTTGGGTGCGGTCTTTCGTGCCGCTGCACGCAACTCGAGCTTCTTGTCGATCCAATCGATCACGCGAACGATGTGCGGCAGACCATGTGTCTCTGGGGCTTCTGCGTGGACATCGTGTCCATTGGTTGTCGCCGGTGGCGCGATGACGTCTGGCGGGGGTGCCTCGGGCGCGGGCGGCAGCTTGGCGAGTTCCACCTCGGCTTGCTTGGCGACAGTCTGCTCACCGATCTCGAGAGCGATCGACTGCGCACGCTCGAGCAGATCACGACTTTGTGTCTCGTCACCATGCTCGCGCCACAAGGTCCCGAGTTGGGCGAGCGCTTTTGCTTCTTCGGTGCGGTTGCCGAGGGTCTCTCGCAATCGCAGCGCGCGAGCGAGACACTCGATCGCTTCTGCGCGCCTGTCGAGCTGGAGCAACAACTTCGCTTCGCTGTCGAGAGACGACAAGAGCCCAATGATCGCGCCGGTCGACTCGCGTACGTCGACGCTCTTCTCGTAATAAGTGAGAGCTTCTTCGAGCCGACCCAGCGCGACGAGCGCGTTGCCGATGTTTGCGAGCGAATAACCCTGTCCCACGCGGTCGCCGAGTTGCTCTCGGAACTGGAGGCTTCTGCGATGCCACTCGAGAGCGTCTTCGAATTTGCCAACTGAAAACAGCGCCAACCCCATGCTCCCCAGCGTCACGGCTTGCCCGCGACGATCATCGATCGCCTCGCGCACTTGCAGACTCTGGCGCTGCACATCCATGCCTTCTCTTGCGCGACCCATCGCGGTCAGCACGAGTCCCAAGTTGTTGAGCATCGCACCACGAGTGCGCTCGTCTTTGAGCTCGGCGGCTCGCGCGAGCACTTCGTGCGTCAGTGTTTCGGCCTCTTCGTAGCGACGCGCGTTCTCGAGCGTGAAAGCCTCGCGACCCATGACCCAAAGCGCGCGCGCTTCGCCGCCAGGCAATTTCTCGAGCATCGCGCGACCTGCGCGAAAATGTTCGAGCGCTTCAGCGTGCCGCCCGCGAAACTTGTGCACCAGCCCTGTCACCACGCGAGCATCTGCATCGAGTCTGCGCACGGTCGATGCGTCCGGCTTGCCGTACATCAGGCGCGCTGCATCGAGCGCTTCGACTTGAGTCGCGAGAGTCGAGAGCACACCAAGAGTTTCTTCTTCTGCGAATCGCGACCAACTCACTGTCGCCGCTTCGAGCAGGAGCTTCGCTGCAAAGAGGCGATCGTCTGGCGACGATGCATGCGCGGCCAGACGCACCGCGAGACCCACCACGCTCGCGTCGGTGTCTTCTGCGGAGGCGAAGTCGTCCTTGATCGAGCGAAAAATTCGCGCGTGCAGTTCGTCGCGTTCTTCTTCTTCGAGGCTGTCGTAGAGCGCTCGTTGCATGAGCGTATTGGTGAACTGAAACGCGGTCGATTCGTTCGCGTAGATGCGCTGCTTGCCCAGACTCTTGACGACGCCATGCTTCTCAGCGATGAGCCTCACCTTCTGAAGGAGCCTCAATTTGGCGGTATCCGCGAGCGCGGCGAGCACCTGCGCAGTGAACGTCGCGCCCTCGACGCTGGCGTAACGAAGCAACTCGCGTGAGTCGTCGTCGAGTCGTCGTATGCGCTCTTCGACGACCGAGAATGCGCTGGTGGGTACGCGGACGCTGTCGAACCGCGCGTTGAACTTGCCCGTTTGATCGTCGACGATGCCGTCTTCTTCGAGCGTGCTCAGATATTGCGTGATGAACAGCGCGTTGCCACCACTGCGTTCTGCGAGCCAGCGCTCGAACTCGGCGTTGTTTTGGTAGCGCGGATAACGTTCGCGCAGCACGCCGTCCAGATCGACTGGAGTCATCTTTGGCACGACCACGTCGGTGAAGAGCGAGTAGCGCCCGAGTTCGTTGCGCACATGCAAGATCGGGTGGCCCTTGCCATCGCGCGAAGACGCCGCGTCGTCTGCGCGATACGCGACGACGAAGAGCACGCGTTTGTTCGAGAGGTGACGTGCCGCTGAGAACAACAAGTTGGTGGACGACGTGTCTGCCCAGTGAAAGTCGTCGAGAAACAACACGAGCGGATGGGCCTCGGAGGCCTTTGCGAGGAAGTTGATGTACTGCTGAAACATCTGCTCTTGGCTGGCCGCGTGAGTTTTTTCGCCGTCGTGTCCGAGGTGTTCTTTGAATATCGCCGCGGTCTCGAGCGAGGACTCGAGGATGCCGCCGACGACAGGCACCACGTGAATCCAAGCGAGCGCAAGGTGACCCATGAGTTTGGCCATTTCCTTTTTTTGCGCAGGCGCTCCATCGTGCTCGACGATCTTTTCGAGCAACTCGGCCCAAGGCTCGAGCGCTTCGACTTGACCCACGTCCTGCCCGAGCAGTGGCGTCGAGCACTCGGTCGCGACCACGACCGGCGCGACGAGTCCCGTGCGCTTGGCGAGCATCTCGCGAATGCTCTCGAGCATCGTGGTCTTGCCGATGCCAGCCTCGCCCGTCACAAACACGACATTGCGCGTGTGCTTGAGTGCGCACATCGCGTCAACGTGATTGACGATCACCCCAGTCTCGTTCGCCCGTCCGATCATGGCAGCTACCTTACTCTCAGTCTTGCGCTGAAAGTTGACCACTGAGCGCGTTTCTCCTACGCGAGAAAGACCGCTGTGTCTTTGTCGTTTTTAGAGTCTGAGTCTCCGTGGGGCTTACGAGCGCGCATCGCGCTTATTTGTGGTGGCGCCGGGCTTGCGCTGTCTTGGCTGCAGTCGCCGACGCCCGACAACGACATTCATTCGCTCGCACGTGCGCTCGGCGATTCTGTGCATGGCGCCGCGCGACCCGAAGACATTCGTTGGGAGCCCTCGCGTGGCGCGGTCATGGATTGGTGGCTCGGTCGCTTTGCGTTGTTCTTGGCGAGCGAGACAGCAGGAGCGCCGCGAGACGTCTATCGCGCGCGCGTCAGAGTGTCGCCTGAAGGTCATGTGATCGAAGTAGTCGATGTGCACGATCTGACCGCAACGCCACTGGGGGACGATCATGCGCTCTGCGTGAAGGGCTCGCGCGCAGCGTTTGCCACCAATGCGTTTGGCCAAGAGCAGAGCGTGACCGCGCTCGACCTCGCTGGAGAAGGCGCGCAAAATAGCGCTGAAAAAGCGGCGGATCGCGTCATGGCGTGGGTGACGAATTTTCAGCAGACGGGGTCGGGAGATGGCGTCGGTCGCGTCGACGTGAGTTTTGATGCACCCGCCAAGCGCGTCGGACTCGCGCTAGGAGATGCAGCGCTCGCGATCGATCTCGGAGACGACGCGACCTTGCGGCGCGCGCAGCTCGATCTCGACAAAGGCGAACTCGTTGGCTCGCCGGGCGGCATGCACGCAGAAGCCAGCAGGCACTTGCCAAAGCGACTCGTGTTCTGGGCAGTCGACACCGTGCGCGCTGTTCCGTGGATTGGTCCGGCGCCGGTCGCATGGCTCGAAGAAAAAGTCTTCGCGATGCGGGATCTGGCCAAAATGACGGCGTTCCGGCTTCATGGCGACACTCCAGAAGACACCCTCGCCGCGCCAAGCAACGCACCGATCGCAGTCATCGACTCATCCGGTGTTGCAAAAGACGACGGCGCTTGGCCTCCGAAAAACATGCCATCGATTTGGTCCACCGCAGAGCCAGGCGAGGGTGAGTGGAAGCCAGTCCAAAAACCCTGGATGCGAAAGTTTCCGGCTCCTCTTGGTGCGCCGCTCGCGCCCACTCCGTTCATGACGACTTTCGTTCGACCTGACGACGCGCGTCCGTACTCGCATGTGCTGCTGGTTGCGATGGACATGCGGCAGCTCGATCTCGAAATGGAAGCGGGCACCGAAGATCCGAAGCCGCTGACCGGACAGCACGGACCGGGCCGTTTGCCGCGGGATCCTGCGGTGATGACGCGCGTCGTCGCGGCGTTCAATGGCGCGTTCAAGACCGAGCACGGCAACTACGGCATGATGGTTCACAAGCGCGTGCTGTTGCCTCCGCAGCCCTTCGCCGCGACGGTCATCTTGACGGACGACGGACGCGCGGGACTCGGCACGTGGGGCGCCACACAAGACATCGGCGGCTTGGTGCGAGACGACGGGACAGCGATCCTCGACTCGAGCATCGTCTCGTATCGACAGAACCTCGATCCTCTCATCGATCACGGAGACGTGAATCCGACGGGGCGAGCCTTGTGGGGATACACCTTGCCAGGCAACGGAATGCAAACCGAACGCACGGGCATGTGCGAGACCTTTTCGGGTCATACGATCTACGCATGGGGAGACGACGCAAGCGCGACGACCATCGGAAAGGCCATGAAAATGGCCGGATGCGACTATGGCCTGCACCTCGACATGAATCCGCACCACACTGGATTCATCTTCACGACGATCAATCAACTCAAGGGGCACGACTATCACTCGGAGCTTCTGACTCCGTTGATGGAGGTCTCGACGGATCGCTACATCGAGTACGCGCCCAAAGATTTTTTCTACATGTTGATGCGAGATCCGACGCCACACACCGCGAACCTCTCGTGGCTCGCAGATCCGGGAACGCAACCCGCACCTGCTTGGAGTCCTGGAGTTTGGCACAGCAAACTCGGCGAAGGCGCGTTCGACATCGTGATGTTCGAACCAGGACGCGCAGGATTTCGCGCGGCGGCTGGAGGGAAAGAGCCGGACGCGCAAACGGGCGCGGCGTACTCACACGAGCTCGCGGACGAAGACGAATCGCGTGTGGTTTGGTCCGTGACGCTCGGCACGGCGGGCGAGAAACGTCCGATGGGTTTGTCGTTGGCGGGGAAGAACGCGCTCGGTGAAAGCGGCAGCGACGACACAGCGATCATGATCGCAAAAGGCAGTGGTCCGATCGAAATCGCTCTGCAAAACGAGGCGTTCGAACCATCTTCGGACATGGACACAGTCGAGTTGCCGTTACTCGCGGACAAAGGTGCGGTGCGTGCGAGCGCAGTCAATGTGCCCATCACGCATGGCAAAGACGCCCCGAAGACGCGTGGCGCTCTCGGAGTCACGAGCGATGGTCGCGTGCTCGTCGCCACCGCAGATGCGACACCGGTCAAACTCGCCGAAGTTCTCGTGAAGGTCGGTTGTCAACGCGTGGTGCTGCTCGATCGCGGGTCACACGCGACCACCACAGTGCGTCGCGCCGGCACGACGAATCCACCTCTCGCTCGAAGCGACGAGACGACTCTATTCGCGTTGGGCCTGCCGCTTCGTCCACGCGGCTTTCACTTCAGCGCTGCAGCCGCCAAGAAATAAGCCTAGCGCGTAGCGGGATCCGTCATTGGCGTCAGGTCGGAGCCTGGCGGCGGATCGCTCGAGGGTGTTGCTGTCGTGGTGTCGGTCGTCGTCGACGTGGTGGGATCGGGAGCCGTCGCGCTCAAGTGCGTGGCGTCGCCAACATCGCTCGTGCCTTCGTCTGCGTCTCCCGCGGGTACGCCGTTGTAGCGTGGCGGTTCACCCGGTCGCGAGTAGTCGACCCAGTAAGCGCTGCTCGCGCGTGTGTCCATGTGGACGAACACACTGTTGGGGTAGTAGCCGCAGCCGGTGTTTCGGAGTGTTCGACAAAAGTCGCGCACGACTTCGTTGGGGACGCCCGTCACGCGAAAGTCGATCGCGTTGCCGACGTTGTGATTCGAGTGAGCGGTGTATTGCGTCGGTGAATAGGGCCGAAATCCGCTGATGACCTCGATGTTGCGGCTGCCGAAGTGATTGCTCATGATGCCGAGCAACGAGATGAGTCGCGGATCGATCGCGTGGGTGAGTCCGTTCGGATAGCGCATCAAGTGCTCCATCGTGTGGAGCGTGGGTGGCGGCAAACGGCCGCGTCGATCGCTGACACGGAGCGTGCTGTCTTCGGCGGTCGCGATGCGCTTGAGATGAATCACGCCAGGGGTCTTTGGCCGCGCTGCGTACGTCGGCGGTGTCGCTGGGTGTGCGGGCGTCGCATGTGCTGCGTTGGCCGTCGTCGTTCCACTGGCAGCCGTGCCGTGTGCGCCCGCAGCCGCATTGGCAGGTGTGGCAGGCGGAGCGGTCACGCCGACAATCAAGAGCGTCTGTCCAACGCGAAGATGGTTGGGGTCTCTGAGGTGATTCGCGTCGATGATCGATTTGGACGACACGTGGTATCGATGCGCGATCGCATCGAGCGTGTGCCCGCGAGTGACCGTGTGGGTCAGGTCTGCAGACGCAGAGCCAGCAACGAGAACGAGCGCGACCGCACCGACACTTGTGATTGCAGCTTGCGAGGAGCGAAAGAAACGCGACACGCGTGCGACATACACCCTTTTTGTTCCGGCGAAAATCCCGGAGATTGACGGACCCATCGCAGCCACGCATGCTCTGCAGCATGGGAGTGGTTCGTCGTTTTGCTCACGCCACGCGCCTCGGCCTTGCGGTCGTCGTGTTCGGATTCGCAGGTGCATGCAGAGACAAGACACCACCGATCGATGCGGGCCCCGCGACAGTGACGTCTGCAGACATCTCTCCCGCCAAAGCGCCCCCCGCGTTGCGTCTCGCCCACCCGGTCGTGCCGATCCTGCCTGACCTGCCGCCGCTCGACGCGCATGAAGCTCCCTCGATTGCGCCTGCCGCGCCGGCCGATACGTGGGCGTGCCGCAGTGTGTGGACTGGCGAGATGCAAACGCCTCTATCCTGCTCGAAGAGTTCGCTGGTCGATGGCGTGACGGACTCGGGCGCAGAAGCGCTCGTGGGGGACGACATCTTGGGAAATCCCATCGCGATCTTGCCGGGAGTCGTCGACCACCGCGCAGACGGCACGGAAGGCGCGGTGCGGAATCAAGCGACGACACCTGCGTGCACGGCGTTTGCGATCGCCGGGGCGATGGACCATGCCATCGCGCGCTGGACGGGCAAGCCCGGAAAAGTCAGTGTGATGCACATCTGGTCGCGCTACCACGAGCCAGAAGAACGCACCTCGATCCGTTCGAACATCGGACTCGAACTCGGCAGCGAAGACGACTGGAGTTTCACCAATCCAGAAGCGAACGCGATGTTGCCGTGTCCCGCGCAGGGGCCAATGCCAAAAGCAGGCTGCAACAATTTGCCCAACCCGTTGCACCTAAAAAAAGTGGAGACCAATCCGCAGGCAACATTCAGCGAAGTCGAGTTGCTCCGAGACGCGAGCGTGTCGCTGCTCAAGTCGAAGATCGCCGCAGGGCAAGACGTGATCGTGACGATGACCGTGCCAAGCGCGTTCGTAGCCAAGGGCAAACCAGGCGCGCGGTACGTGCCTCACTACACCTCGGCGTCAGAAGATTCAGGGCACGCCATGCTGCTCGCAGGCTACGTGACGTTTCCGCACGGCACGTACTTTCTGATCCACAACAGTTGGGGCACCACCTGGGGCGACGGCGGCTACGCCTGGATTCACGAGGCGACGGTCACCAAGTGGACGCGTGAAGCTGTCGTGATCGACGCGGATCCCAAGTTCCGAGACGCCGCGAGTCGACCACGCCGCAACCGCGGCGAAACCACGTGCGCCAATGATTTCGTCCCCGACAGCATTCGCGGCTCGTGCGCGCCACTCTGTCCCGACGGCAGTCCCCGACACGACGGCGTCTGTGCGATCGCGGGACAATGTCCTCTGTCCTACGTGAACCTCACAGGCACGTGTGTGCTTGCGGCACCGACCGCGGTGGGCAGCGACACGCTCAGCGGCATCTCGTGGAAATGCGGTCCGGGCGGTTGCACTTACTTGCTGCCTCGCACGGCGGATCCGTCGTGCACGGGCAACGTATGCAAGGCGTCGTGTCCTGCACCGGACTATCGCATCGCCAAACAGGGCTCGCAGCTCACCTGCGTGGACTAGAGCGCCGAGTCTCTAGGACTCACTCTTTTTTTGCTTGCTCGATCATCTCGTATTCGCGCTCGAACAACGTGAGTTGCTGCGTGACAATCTCGAGATTTCCGACATTCGACGCGTTCGCTTCGGCGCGACCGAGGTCGGCCATCTGACGACGGATCTCGCCGAGGTGTTCGCAAATCTTGGAGAGCAACGTGAGGTCTCGTGTGTTGCGATCTTTGCCCGCGAAGACTTCTTGATACTCCGACATCACTTCGTTCGCGTTGCCACCCAGCATGCCCATGAGGTCAGCGAGTTTGGTGCCTTGCCGCGCCTTGCGCACCTCGACTAGCTCCGTGCGAAACATCGTGAGTTGACGGGCGACGATGTCGATGTTGCCGGTGTTGCTGCCTTCTGCGAGTCCCGCGTCGGCGAGCGAGCGCATTTCGTCTTGGATGGTCTCGAGCTGCGAGATCATGCGCATGAGCAAAGCCGGTCTGCGCGTCGATCGCGACTGACCCGCAAAGTGATCTTGATAGAGCTTGAATTGCGCATTCGCACGGAGCGCGAGCAGACCCGCTTGGTCGTCCAGGCTGCCTTCTTTTTGAGCCGTCACGATCGCCGCGCGTTCAGTCGCATACATTTTGAGTGTATTTTGCACCAGATCGAGATCGGCCTTGAATGCAGGCTGTTTTGTGTCGGCGATCACCGCTTCCATGTCTTCGCGGATCGCGTCGAGATCGGT
This sequence comes from Myxococcales bacterium, assembly GCA_043785265.1. Classification (GTDB taxonomy): domain Bacteria; phylum Myxococcota_A; class Polyangia; order Polyangiales; family Polyangiaceae; genus JANYHY01. Next base: position 11,231 of record JAYVXK010000934.1, read on the forward strand.
CGTCATCTCGTCGAGCAACGCCAAGTCTCGAGTGCCGCGCGACTGGCCGGCGAAGTTGCGATGCCAACGTGCGAAGACCAAGTTCGCGCTGGCGGCGAGGGGCGCGAAGGCCTCTGCCTCTGGAGGCGAGTTCTTTGCTTGGAGGATCATCTGCCGTTCGTTCTTGTACAGAATGATGTTCTGTCTGGCGGTCTCTGCGAGTTCTGCCACGCCTTTCGGAGCGGCCGCAGCGGGGATGCTGGTGACGCGTTTGAGCACGCCTTCGGTGTCGGCGATGATCGCGTCGATCTCGTCGATGTTGCGCGAGGCGCGTGATTGACCCGCGAATTGCGATTCGTAGCGAGCCGCGATGCGGTCGAGTTCTTGTGCGAACGAAGCAGTGGGAGTGGCCATCGGCGGAAACCTAGCAGCCTGAGCGAAGCTGTCAGCTTTTGTCTGGCAATGCTTTGAGCGGCGGCGTGAATCGGTCCACGACGAAGCGCGTGAGGTTCGGAAAATGGCGCGCGAACGCGTACGTCCCTGGATAGATGATGCGATGACGACCGCTGCGAACCCCGTCGCACACGAGTCCCGCGAGTACGTCGGCGTCACCCGTGGGTGTGAACCACTTCATGGCTGCGGTTTCTTCGTAAGCCGCTCGGCCTGTTGCTTCCATCGCTGTGCGCACGGGTCCTGGGTATACGGTCATCACGTGCACGCCGGTGTGTCGAAGCTCGCCGCGCAGACCTTCGGACGCCGCGGCGAGAGCGCCTTTTGATGCGTTGTAGAAGAACATCCCCGGCGTCGGCGAAATGGCAGCCATCGACGCGATATCGACGATCGTGCCTTTTCCTCGGGCGATCATGGCAGGCAACACGTGCTTGGTGAGCTTGAGCGGACTGAACACGTTCAAGTGCAAGAGACGCTCGCCGTCTTCCCACGAGGTCGCTGTGGTGGCCGCGACGATCTGCACGCCTGCATTGTTGATGAGCACGTCCACATCGCCCAGCGCATCGATCGCACCATCGACCCAGTCGCACGCGTGGGCGTAGTCGGTGAGATCTGCCTCGACGACGTGGCACCGATCTTCGTGACCTTTGGCGATCGCCTCGAGGTTCTTTTTTCGTCGCGCGACCAGCGTGAGAGACGCGCCGCGCGCGAGATATTCTTTCGCGATCGCCTCGCCAATTCCGCTCGAAGCCCCAGTGAGGATGACGTGCATGAGCCATGCGTAACACGGCCCGTGAGGCTTGCGCGCGACGCACTGGGTCTCCTAGGTTTGCGGGCCTCATGGCGAAAGCTCACCACTTCAAGTTTTTCCGCGCGGGCGGGTGCGATCAAGCTCTCATCGAGACGGGCGCGGACATGCTCGCGATTGGTCAGCTCGATCAAAAGCTGTGGGTGGCTTTGAGTTGTCCAACGACTGGACTCGAATTCGACAAACGCACTCTCGAAATGATCGACGCCGACAAGGACGGTCGCATTCGCGCGCCCGAGTTGATCGCAGCGGTGAAGTGGGCCGGTCTGGTGCTCAAAGAT
>JAYVXK010000935.1:0-4025 GCA_043785265.1 Myxococcales bacterium
CGCGGCAACGAACTCTCCAACACTGTGACCGATCATCGCCGCGGGCTGGACGCCGAAGCTCTGAAACATGCACGCGAGCGCCCACTCGATGGCAAACAGTGCGGGCTGCGTGAATCGCGTCTCCCGCAGAGTCTCTTCTTCTCCGCGGAACATCGTCTCGCGCAGATCGCGATCCAAAACGCCAGACAGCGCACTTGCCACGCGATCGATCGCATCGCGAAACACCGTCGACGTCTCGTAGAGAGCTGAGCCCATGCCGATGTACTGAGCGCCTTGGCCCGGAAACATGAACGCAACTCTCGGCGGTGTTCCCTTCGCGGTGCGTGTTGTGCTCGCTGTTGCGAGTTTGCTCGCAGCCTCGTGCGCGCTCGACGCGACAATCGCACGGCGCTGAGAAAAGTGTCGTCGACCCACTTGCAGAGTGAACGCCGCGTCGTCCAGTCGAGGCGCACGATCTGCCATGAAATGGCCTAGATCGTGAGTCATGCGGTCAAGCGAGGTCTGTGTTCGCGCCGAGAGGATGAGCAGCTGGGGACGAGAGTCGTCCATTCGCGCGGACTCGGCGGGCGCTTCCTCCATCACGACATGCGCGTTGGTGCCGCCGACGCCAAACGAACTCACTCCCGCACGACGCGGCGTTGCCGTGCGTGGCCAGGCAGAGAGTGTCGATTGCACGCGGAAGGGCGACGTCTCGAGTTCGAGTTGCGGGTTCGGCGTCTTGAAGTGGAGCGTCGGCGGAAGCTCCTCGTGTGTCATGGCGAGCGCGGTCTTCATCACGCCTGCAACACCTGCAGCGATCACCGTGTGTCCGAAGTTCGACTTGATCGATCCAATCGTGCAAAACCCGGCGTCGTTGGTCTTCAGACGGAACGCGCGGGTGAGAGCGAGCACCTCGATCGGATCACCAAGTGGCGTTGCCGTGCCATGCGCCTCCACATACGAGATCGTGCGCGGGTCGACGTCTGCATCCATGTGAGCCATCGCGACCACCACGGCCTGACCATCGATGCTCGGCGCCGTGAAACTCGCTTTTGCCGCGCCATCATTGTTGATCGCGCCCCCCTTCAAAACAGCATGGATCGTGTCTCCATCACGGAGAGCGTCGTCCAGTCGGCGCAGCACCACGAGACCCACACCATCCGAAAACACTGTCCCCTGCGCGTTGGCATCGAACGCTCGCGTGTGACCGTCCGGAGAGAGCATGCCGCCCTCTTGGTGGAGATACCCGCTCTTGGTCGGTACTGTGATCGCCACACCTCCGGCGAGCGCCATGTCGCAGTCGCCTCGCCTCAGGCTCTCCATCGCCTCGACGATCGCCACGAGAGACGTCGAGCACGCGGTGTGAATGCTCAGGGCGGGTCCGCGCAGGTCGAGTTTGTGCGCGATGCGTGTCGCGACGTAGTCCTTCTCGGTGGCGACCATCGTCAGAAAATCGCCGAGCGCGCGCGTCACGTCTGGTCGATGCACTACGTGGCTCGTTCGATACGAGTCGTTGTACTTGCCGGCAAAGACACCAATCGATCCATCGAACGATTCCGGAATGTGTCCGGCGCGCTCGAGCGCTTCCCACGCGACCTCGAGCAACACGCGCTGTTGAGGATCCATGACGCTCGCTTCGACTGGCGAGATGCCAAAGAAACCGTTGTCGAACAGATCCACGTCGTCGAGCACGCCACGCGCTTTCACGTACGAGCGGTCGCGTCGGAGTTCGTCGCTCACGAGCGAGTCGAGATCGGCGTCTTCGAAGAAGCGAACTGTCTCGCGGCCTTCACGGAGGACGCTCCACAAGGCGTCGGTGTCGCGAACCGAAGGATAGCGACATGCCATTCCAACAATCGCGATCGGCGCTGTTTCTTGCCGTTTGACGCGTATCGCCCGCGTCGCACGCGTCGAAGTTTGGCTCGAAGCGTTCGCGAGACCGCGAGCGGTGGGGTGCTCGAACACACGGATCACCGAGACATCGATCGAATGATCCATCCGCAACTTTGCGACCGCACGAACCGCCGCAAGAGAGTTGCCACCGAGCTCGAAGAAATTGTCGAGTGCGCCGATTCCGTCGACGCCCAGGACTTGCTCGAACACCGAAACGAACCATCGTTCTCTCTCTCCCACAGGCGGAGCGAATTCGCTCTGCAGCGCAGGTCGCTCGGAAGTCGGTCGAGGCAGCGCGCGTCGATCGACCTTCCCGTTCGCCGTGATCGGAATGGCATCGAGCCACACCAGCGCAGAAGGCACCATGTAGTCCGGCAACGTCTCGCGCAGCACCTGTGCGATCTCGAACAGGGCTGGTTTCTCGGGTCCGCACGCGACTGCATACGCGACGAGTCGCTTTTCGTGCGCGCCATCGATCGCAGCCACCACGCAGTTTTTGATCGTCGCGATCTTCGCGAGCGCAGATTCAATCTCGCCGAGCTCGATCCGAAACCCACGAATCTTCACCTGCGTGTCGACCCGACCCACGTAGTCGAGCACGCCGCTCGGGAGCCATCGCACCAAGTCGCCCGTGCGATACATCCGAGATCCTGGTCGGTTTGGATCGTCGACGAATCGCTCGCGAGTGAGTTCGGCGCGTCCCAGGTATCCGCGCCCAACACCGTCGCCTCCGATGTACAGCTCGCCAGTTTCGCCATCTGCGACGGGCGTGCGCTCCGCAGAAAGAACATAGGCCGACGTGTTGCGAATCGGTGTTCCGATCGGGATACTCGTCGCGTCTGCGGCCAAATCTCGGGGGATCGTGTGACACACAGCGAAGGTCGTGCACTCCGTCGGACCGTACCCGTTGATGATGCGTGTAGAGGGCAGGGCTGCGTAGGCCCTTCTCACGTGCGCAACACTCAATGCTTCGCCGCCGATGAGCAACTCCTCGAGACCAGCCAATGCGCTTGGGTCGTCGTCGACCACTGCGTTGAAGAGGCCGGCCGTGAGCCAAGCCGTCGTCACGCCATGCCGCTCGATCACCTCGCGCAGTCCACGCGCCGTTGGGATGATCTCGTCGTGAATCACCACGCAACCAGCGTTGAGCAGCGCGCCCCAAATCTCGAACGTCGAGGCATCGAACGCGAGCGGAGCAGCGTGCAGGACGCGGGCTTTGGGACCGAGCCGCGCGTAGTCGACCTTCCGCACCAGGCGACTGATCGCGCGATGCAAGATCTCCACGCCCTTGGGCATGCCAGTCGAACCAGACGTGTACATCACGTAGACCGCGCCGTCGGGGGCGACACTGGTGCGATTGCTCCGCGCTCCGACCGTGACGTCCTCCAGCAGGATCGCTGCGATTGAACTTGGCGTTTTGTCGCGGTGCGCACGCGTCGTCACGATGGCGGACGCACTCGCGTCTTGCAGCATGAAGGCGATGCGGTCGCGCGGATAGGTTGGCTCGATGGGCACATAGGCCGCGCCCGCTCGCGTGACCGCGATGAGTGCAGCGATCGCGTCGACGCTCCGATCCGCGACGAGCGCCACACGATCACCAGGCTTCACCAGAGCGAGATGAGCGGAGATGGCGTCTGCACGTGCCGAGAGCGCCGCATAACTGAGCGCGTTCTCGCCATGGATCACCGCGGTGCCGCCTGGCGTGGCGGCACATGCTCGATCAAAGAGCGAAACGCACGTCTCGCCCTGCTCGTCTTGGTCGAACGCGAATTGTCGCAAGATGCCGCGTGATATAGTGCACCGAACATGGCCGTGAAAGAAGAGACCGACATCGAACGCCGCGAGGGCGCTGATCGGTCTGGAGGAGAGGACGACGAGGACGGCCTCGATCTGTCTGCCATGGCGGATGTGGCAGGCTATGTTCTGCGCGCTCCCCGCCGACGATCCAGGCTATTTGCAGGCCTGTTGTTGATTGGCGCTGTCGTCGGGGCCACGGTTTATATGTATTATCCACGTAGTTACGTGACGGACGTGAAAATCCTCGCGCAGCGCAACCTGGTCTTGCCGGCGCTTGGCAATCCCAACCGCGCGGTGCCCCGCGATGCAGACAATCCGACCAAGAACGTGGGCGACACGATCTTGCAGCACGACAA
>JAYVXK010000936.1:0-4019 GCA_043785265.1 Myxococcales bacterium
ACGTACATCGCGACCAACCTCGAGTACCTCAGCGATCTGTCGGCGTATTGGTCGAGCGTCTATCAACTCGAGCAAGCGATCGGCACGGAGATCAAATGATTGGCCGCAAATCATGGGCGATTGTCTTCGCGGTGTTCACGACTTTCGCGGCGTCGTTCTCTGGTCGCGCCTTTGCCGCCGACGGCGGCGCGGATGCGTCAGCGGACGCAGATGACGGTAGCGCTTCGGTTGATGCCACCGTCGACGACGGATCTGCAGAGGCGAGCGCAGCGTCGGGCTGCATCAATGGAGAACCAGCGACTCACGGGATCTGCGGGACGACCACTCCCGACAATTTTGGTTGTTCGACGGGTCCTACGTCGTCGTCCTCGGGGAATCCTCTCGTGTTCATCGCAGGTGCGGGCTTGATCGCACTCGGATTGCTTCGGCGTCGCGCTCGCCGATCCGCGCCTGTCCTCGCGTTGGCGCTTGCTGCGCTCTCGCCGGCACTCGCTCGTGCAGACGGTCCAGCGGCGACCACGCCTCCTCCTGCGCCGCCGCTCGATCAGCCGCGCGCGTCTGCGCCTCCGCCCACGCGTCGCCTGACGATCTCGTACAACCCGTTCGGTTTGCAGATCTCACGCTACGGGGGCAACGTCGAACTGACTCTCGCTTCGCACCACGTGGTCGAGGGCAACCTCTACTACCTCTATTCGCACACCAATTCTGACTCGAACAATGTCTTCAGCGGATTCGGCGGTGAGATTGGTTATCACTACTTCTTCGGCGAAAATGGTCCGCGCGGATTTTACGCGGGGCCTAGTTTTTTGCTGGGTTTCTTCAACGCAAAAGCCGCTGCGACAGGGGAGTCCACGAGCTTTCAGAATTTCGGCGGCGCGCTGGATGTTGGCTATCAAGCGATCGTCGCAGACCGCATCGTGCTGGGGCTTGGTGTGGGGTTGCAGTACACCGTGCCGACCGTGAAGTTTCCTCAGCAAGAAGTGCCCGCGAGCGTTTATGCGAATGCTGGGTTCCGTCCGCGGATGTTGCTGGCAATAGGGGTGGCTTTTTAGGCACCTGCGACGGGAGGGTTGTCGCTCGGTGCCGGACGAGCACCACCCTTGCTCGTGGGTAAAGTGGGGCACCTGCGACGGGGGGGGTAGTCGCTCGGTGCCGGACGAGCACCACCCTTGCTCGTGCCCGATGGAGCTGGGCGGCGGGGGGGCGTGGCTATTTTGGGTGGGTGGGGAGAGTGGGTATTCCATCGGTCCCGATCAAGGGCGGCGCACGCTCCGGCACCGGTCGGGGTGGGCGTTGCAGGTTGGCGGGGTGGGAAGAGAGAAGAGAGAAGAGAGAAGAGGGAAGAGGGAAGAGGGAGTGCTGTGGTTATTTGTGGAGGGGGTAAATTGACTTTATGCGTTGGGAGAGTAATGGTGGTTGATTCGTTAGGCAGATGGAGGCGGGATGCGGCAGCTCGTTACGAGTTCTGGGCAGGTGGGGGAGATTTTGCGGGGGAGGCGGAAGGCGCGTCGCTTGTCTCAGCAGGGGCTCGCTAGCAAGCTTGGCGTGAGTCAGAGTCGGTTGTCCTCGCTCGAGGGCGATGCAGCCGGATTGACGCTGGATCGGCTTATTTTGATGGCCAAACTGCTCGGATTGGAACTCGTTCTGCAGGACAAGTCCGACGCGCCATCCACCAAGGCGGAGTGGTGATGCGATGGGTCGTCGCTCCCACAGCCGCGCGCTAGGGGTTTGGCAGAACGGGCTACGTGTTGGGCGATGGCTCATTCCCGCGAGCGGTCCCGCAGAGTTCTCTTACGATCCTCTGTGGGTTCGGTCCGAGCAAGCCAGACCCCTCTCACTTTCGTTGCCGATCAACCTCGATGGCGTGCCCCTCAAGGGCGACAAGGTCGGCTTCTTCTTCGACAACCTCCTGCCCGATAGCGATGTGATTCGGCAGAGAGTCCGATCGCGCTTTCACACCCGCAGCGCAGACGCGTTCGATTTGCTCGAAGCGATCGGGCGCGATTGTGTTGGCGCGTTGCAGCTGATGCCCGAAGACAAAGCTCCTGAAGGCGTGGCTGAGATCTCCGCGACGCCACTGAGCGACTCGGAGATTGAAAAACTACTGCGTGGCGCCGTCTCCGGAGCTGGGCCTTTCGCCGACGAGGACGACTTCCGACTCTCGATAGCAGGCGCTCAAGAGAAGACGGCCTTCACGTGGCATCGCAAGCGCTGGTGCCGACCCCACAACACCACTCCGACGACGCACATCTTCAAGCTGCCTCTTGGCCTCGTGGGTGGGAGGCAGATGGACATGAGCGCCTCGCTTGAGAACGAGTGGCTATGCTCCCGTTTGCTGTCGGCCTTTGGAGTACCGGTCGCGGCTTGCGAGGTGAAGCGGTTCGGATCCACCAAGGCTCTCGTCGTCACCCGATTCGATCGGGCGCTTCATTCCAGCGGTCGTCATTGGCTGCGTCTGCCACAAGAAGATTTCTGTCAGGCGACGGCAACCGCGAGCTCCTCGAAGTACGAGGCCGACGGAGGTCCTGGGCTCACCGACATTTCGCGCATTCTTGGTGGCTCGGAGTCGCGCGAGGAGGACCTGGCCACTCTGCTGCGTGCGCAATTGATCTTCTGGATGCTGGCGGCGACCGACGGTCACGCCAAAAACTTCAGCATCCGACTCTTGGCTCAGGGCCGCTATCGCCTGACGCCGCTCTACGATGTTTTGTCGGCGTGGCCGATCGTTGGGTCTCGTCACGATCAGGTGCATGCAAAAAAACTCAAGCTGGCGATGGCTGTGCGCGGCACGACCAAACACTATCGCCTTGCGGACATCGAGCGCCACCACTTCAACACGACGGCGCAACTGTGCGGCCTTGGCGCGAACATGGACGCCATCATCGATCCCATCGTCGCCGCGACGCCCGCCGTAATCGAGCGCGTCGGAGCGAACCTGCCGAAGGGTTTTCCAGAAGAAGTCTTCGCATCAGTAACTGACGGATTGCAGAAGAGCGCAAAACAGCTGCGCCGCGCGCGGTAGACGAGAACGGGGCGGGGACGGGAGCGGGGACGGCGACGGCGACGGATCAGCGCCGACCACTGAAGCGGGCGCGGTCGATCTGGCCCACGCTTGAGGTTAGGATGACGACCATGCGCCGACCATTGCTCCTCTCACTTGCGTTTGCGATCGCGTGCAGCTCGACAGGTTCGAGTTCTCTCGCGACCGGCAACATGAAGGCCTACCTCACTGCGTCGATTGACGACGACGCGAAAACCACTCTCTTTCAGGCCATTTTATCCCAAGATCTCACGACTGACGTCGTGCTCGATTCGGGGGACACGCTCACGGTCACGACCGACAAGGACACCAACCTGCCGTTCACTCTCGGTGATCTGCACGTGTACCATTCGCCCACGATTCAAGCGACCGACCGCGCCACCGCCACGATCTCTCTGCATCGCGCGGCTGGCGTTTCCGCACCCTCTTCGATCGCGGCGATTCCTCCCGCGTTTGCATTCACTTCCCCCGTGCCGCAAGTCAGCGTCGCATACGCGGGAGGCACAGGCACTCTGTCGCTCGCGTGGTCGAATCCGGTTGCTGGCGCGACCGTCTGGGCCGCGGCAAACCCGTGCAACGGCGCACGCGTCTCGACTGGCGGTGCGCCCACTGTGGCGGACACCGGGACTTACGCCATCCCGACCAAAGACCTCACCGTCGGCGCACCCACCAGTCCTCAGTGCATCAAGATCAATGTTTGGCGCTTGGTCCATGCCAAAGCCGACCCCGCGTTCAAGGCGAACAGCACCTTCGACACGACCCGCGTCATCTCGATCCAAATAACACTAACCCCATAACCGCGGCCTGTGAGAGCGTCAGCAATTCGGCATGGCGACGAAGAAGGAATTCAGTCTCGACGCCGTCCGCACGGATGGGTGGTTCGAGCGCATTGGCGAGGGCATCGGCAGTTTTCAGGCGCTCTGTGAGATCGTCGGCGAACGCTTCTTTGCATTTTCGATCATCGTCGGAGCGCGCATCA
>JAYVXK010000937.1:0-4017 GCA_043785265.1 Myxococcales bacterium
CATGATTCCGATGATCGATCTCTTGATGGTGACCGTGTCGTTTCTACTCATCACTGCGGTGTGGTCGACCATGAGTCGCATCGACGCGAGCGCGCAGACAGCCGGCGATCCGGGCGCGGACTCGAAGCCGCAGATTGTGGAGACGCGAGTGCATGTCGAGATCAAGGATGACTCTCACTTCGTGATCTCCCTACGCCAGGCGAACGCAATCCTCGATTCTCGCGATGTGGAAGATCACGCGGTGGCAGTGGGTACGACTCAAAGCGCAATGCATTACGAGTTGCTTGCACGCGAGTTGACTACGAAGTGGAGCACCACCGGCGCCCACCGAGCAGCGGCCGATCGCGATCGCGATACGCTCGTGCTGCACGCAGGCGACGACGTGCGCTACGAAACGCTGGTTCGCGTGATGGATGCGGTCGACGGCGTGAAGCGCCCCGGCACCCGAGACAACGCATTTCGAGTGACGTTCGCCACGCATTGATCTTGGCATCTGGTTGTCGCGTGGCAGAATCGCTTCGTTCTCGGGCACCGTGTAAGGTCGCTTCATGTCGCGTTTCATCGATCTGAGTCATACGATCGCGCATGGCACCGTCACCTACCCAGGACTGCCTGCGCCCGTCATTTGCGACTTCCTATCGCGTGACGCCTCGCGATCGCATTACTTGGAAGGTGTCACATTCCAAATAGGAAGGATCGACATGGTGGCCAACACGGGGACCTATGTCGACAGTCCATTTCACCGCTACGAGTCTGGCAAAGATCTCTCGGGTTTACTGCTCGAGCGCCTGGCGAATCTCGATGCGATCGTCGTCAGTGTGCCAACCGACCGACGCGTGATTGATGTCGACTTGATCAAGCATCTCGACGTACGCGGCAAGGCAGTGCTTTTTGCAACAGGCTGGGACCGCCACTTCCAAACCCCAGCCTACACAAACGGCCATCCGTTTGTGAGCGAAGCTGCTGCGCGATGGCTCGCGTCCCACGACCCATCCATGGTCGGGATCGATTCTCTCAACATCGACGACACACAGGATGGAAGACGCCCGGCCCACTCTCTCCTTCTTGGTCGTGACATCGCGCTTTGCGAGCACATGACCAACCTCGCCGCGCTCCCAGAACATGGCGCAAAGTTTTTTGCTGTCCCACCGAAGGTCCACGGCTTCGGAACCTTCCCAGTCCGCGCGTTCGCGATCGTCGAGTAGCCGAGGGAAGACAGGCCCGGCACCCGCACCCGTCCCTGTCCCGGTCCCCGCCCTCGTCCCCGCACCCGCACCCGTCCCCGCACCCGTCCCTGTCCCGGTCCCCGCGCCCGTCCCTGTCCGACAGCGAGCTGCGCATCCTGCGCGTGCTAGACTAGTATACGGCGAAGGTGTCATTAACTCGCATGGTGCGGATTACTCTTGGTGTCGCGACACTCGTCATCGCGGATCTCGCCTGCGGGAGTGCGGACCAGCCGAGCGACACGGGGGCGATCGACGACGGAGGCGCCGTCGATTCCGCAAACGGCAAGGACGCGCGAACCGATGACGGCACGACGACTTCGCCTCTTCCTTTCGGCGTCAACGCGATCGTGCTGCCGAGTGCCGCTCCCACCGACGACCCTCTGCCGCTCTATGCGCTCGCTAAGCCAGCCGGGCCGGTGCAGGCGGTCGCCTATCGCTACGATGGCAATGCGCTCGAAGCGATCGATCAGGACGCTCATGCAATCTGGCAGCGCACCGTAGGAGGCGGCGCTCTGTTTGGGGGCTTCGACGTCGACGGCGATGGCTGGGTAGACTGGGGCCTCGCGCGGCAGTCGCCCAACGGACAGACGTGCGCCACCAAAGCGATGAACGACACCACGATCGATCTCGCGTTAGGACGAGACGGCACAACCTTCCCACAGGTGGTCCCGCCGCTCTCGGACATTTGCTGGACCTTCGGCACGACGACCTACCCCACTGCGCAATGGACCGTTCTCGGAGTTCTGTTTGGCACGTCGTCGAGTGACGTGGTGCTCGTTCCGCAATACACGAGCACCAACGCCAACGCGCAGAAGCCATACAACGACGGCAAGGCGTACTCGTATGGTCTTCGCTCCGGCGCATTCCAGAAGCTCGGCGAGATGACGATGCCCACGCTCCCAGCTTACGACGCGTTTGCCGCGGCCAAGCTCGAGGCTCACGCCACCGGGACCAAGTATTATGCGGCGAGTCACGTGCCGAACGGACTGCTTGTGGGTAAGACGTCGGCGCCCGAGCTCCTCTTTTTCACCTCTGGGCGAGTGGTGGTCTACCAAGACGCGCCGCCGTTCGATCTCGTCAGCGACTACCCTTACCTCACAGGGGGCCGAACAGATCTCGTCGGGCGAAACTACGGTCTTGTGATGTCCGACCCCGCGGCGCCGTACCTCACCGCGATCGTCGCCGGGACGAGCGCCTACTCCCTCTACTCCGACATGAGGAGTGGCTCGATGACTGCCGATCCATGGGGCGGAATCGAGCGCCACATCAGCGTGCACGATGCGCGCACGAACACACTCACAGACCGTTTTTTCTCTTACGCGCACGACAACAATGATGGCGCTCTTTACGAGGGGCGCGTCTCGTTTCCGAACACGGTGATGCTGCCCGGCGTCGCCGCCTCGAGGCTCGTCTTCAGCGTGTACATGGGAGGGCACTGGCACACGATTGTGACGACGCCTTCCGATGTCGTGACTGCGCTCGACGTCGCGGATCTTTTCGTGTGGGACGCACGCGACCTCGACGGCGATGGAGTCGTCGAGGTGATCGCCTCGCCAGCGCGCGACCCCGCAGACCCGAACGTGCGCGGCTATTACTACGTGAAGTGGCGCACACTCTTGATGCACTGGGACGAGGGCAACAAAACGCTCACGACGACACGCACGATCGAAGGCGCGATCCCATGGTTGGTGCCGTCGTTCCGCGAGAAGGCGCGCACTTCGTCGGGAGGATTCCTCTATCCGGCGCTCACGGTGGCACGCGACAACAAAGCAAACCTGGTGCTCCGCAAGACAGACGCGACGCGAATGCTCGTTCCGATGTAACGACCGGAATGTTCAAGCGCACGAGCGACCCTTTGTCGGAGAGCGGCGACTCCGCGAGCTAGGAAGGTCGCGAAACATCCGCACGACCGTTGTGACACGTGTGGCGTTCCTGCTCGTCCGGTTTGGCTCCGCGTTCGAAAAATCAACGACGGATTCGCGAAACTCGATACGGCACGCCACTTGCGGACGCGGTCGGCTCAATCCACAAACTCACGAGGCCCCATGATTCGCTTTCCGATGCTCCCCGCAGTCGCGGCACTGTCCGTGCTGCTCTCCGCTGCCTGCCAAGACAAAGCAATTGACGAACAGAGCAAAGCCAACGCCGCGGTGAACACGGCGGGCGACAAGGTGAACGAGGCCAACAAAGAGGCCAACCTGAAGATCCAAAATGCTCAAGCCGAAGCGGACAAGAAGATCGCTGACGCGCAAGCAGCCTTCATGAAGATGCGCGAAGACTATCGCCACGAGACCACCACGAACCTCATTGACCTCGACAAGAAAATTGACGAGATTGAAGCGAAGAGCAAAAAGTCGAATGGGAAGGCCAAGACCGATCTCGAGGCGAGTCTGAAGCAGATCCACAGCAGCCGCGACGCGTTCACAGCGGACTACAAGACGATCGAGTTGGCTTCCGCCATGAGTTGGGACGCCACGAAAGTGCGACTCGACAAAGAGTGGACCGACCTGAAGACGTTGGTCGACAAAGCCTGAGGGCCATGCAAGCGCACATTCTCGTGGACGGAGCGATCGAGCGCACCACAAGCCTCGAGGATGTGCGCACTGCTCGCAAGGCAGGCAAAAAAATGTGGGTCGATCTGGAGCATCGAACTCCGGAGATCGATCGTGCGCTCGATGAACTCTTCGGTATTCATCCGCTCGTCGTCGAGGACATCTGGTCGGAGCGCAGCATCCCCAAGATGGACGAGTTCGACGACCACCTGTACGTCGTCGTCCACGGCGTGCGCAAA
>JAYVXK010000938.1:0-4014 GCA_043785265.1 Myxococcales bacterium
ACGGAACGACCACAGAAGAAGCGAATCCGACTGTCGTCGTCTATGACACCAGCGGTCCGTACACGGATGCGAATGCACGCATCGACGTGACGGCTGGGCTGCCTGGAGTGCGAGACGCGTGGATCGCCAAGCGCGAGGACACGGAAGAGCTGAGCGCGCCTGCGTCCACTTATGGTCGCGAGCGGTTGGCAGATGCTTCTCTCGATGCGATTCGTTTCAACGCGCGCAGGCCCACGAGGCGGGCAAAATCAGTCTCGAATGTGAGTCAGATGCATTATGCACGCAAAGGCGTCGTCACTCCCGAAATGGAGTTCGTCGCGTTGCGCGAGAACGCGAGACTCGGCGCGTGGCACTCCGATCGTCAGCACGAAGGCGACTCGCGAGGCGCGAAGATTCCGCGCGTCATCACTGGCGAGTTCGTGCGCGACGAGATCGCTCGAGGCCGCGCGATTCTTCCCGCGAACATCAACCACCCAGAAGTCGAGCCCATGATCATCGGCCGAAACTTTCTGGTGAAGATCAACGCGAACATCGGCAACTCGGCCGTCGCCTCCAGTATCGAAGAGGAAGTCGAGAAGATGGTCTGGTCCATTCGCTGGGGCGCTGACACTGTGATGGATCTGTCGACGGGTAAGAACATCCACGAGACACGCGAGTGGATATTGCGAAACTCTCCTGTACCCATTGGAACGGTCCCGATCTACCAAGCGCTCGAAAAGGTGAATGGGAAGGCCGAGGATCTCACATGGGAGATCTACCGAGACACGCTCATCGAACAAGCCGAGCAAGGTGTCGACTACTTCACCATCCACGCGGGTGTGCGTCTTCGTTATGTGCCGCTCACGGCCAAACGCGTCACGGGCATTGTCTCACGCGGTGGCTCGATTATGGCCAAATGGTGCTTGTCGCATCATCAAGAGAGCTTCCTCTACACGCACTTCGAAGAGATCTGCGAGATCATGAAAGCCTACGACGTCTCGTTCTCACTCGGCGACGGTCTGCGCCCAGGGTGCATCGCGGACGCCAATGACGAAGCTCAGTTTGCAGAACTCGATACCTTGGGTGAGCTCACCAAAGTCGCGTGGAAGCATGATGTGCAGGTCATGATCGAAGGTCCAGGTCATGTGCCCATGCATCTGATCCAAGAGAACATGACTCGCCAATTGGCAGTCTGCGATGAGGCCCCGTTCTACACATTGGGTCCACTCGTCACGGACATCGCGCCCGGTTACGACCACATCACCAGCGGCATCGGCGCTGCGATGATCGGTTGGTTTGGCACGGCGATGCTTTGCTACGTCACACCCAAAGAGCACCTTGGCTTGCCAGACAAGGAAGACGTGCGCGTGGGCGTCATCACTTACAAGATCGCAGCGCACGCGGCCGACCTCGCCAAGGGACACCCCGCAGCGCAACACCGAGACGACGCACTCAGCAAGGCGCGTTTCGAATTTCGTTGGGCCGACCAATTCAATCTCGGTCTCGATCCTGAAAAAGCGCAAGCCCTGCACGACGAGACACTTCCCCAAGACGGGGCAAAAACAGCCCATTTTTGCTCGATGTGCGGGCCCCACTTCTGCTCGATGAAGATCACCGAGGACGTGCGCGCCTACGCTGCCAAACAAAACCTCGTACCCGAAACAGCCCTCGTGAGAGGCATGGAAGACAAGGCGAAAGAGTTCCTCAAAGAGGGCGGCGAAATCTACCGATAGGGGGCGTCAGTTCGACGGCGGAAGCAAAGAAAGGCCGCAACAACAAGTAACGCTAAGGCACTACGCGGAGCGGTCGGCTCGTCGACGATGGTACATCCACATCCGCCTGAGGCCACAACGCCGCCGGCGGGACCTCCACCATCGTTGACTCCACCATCTCCGTTCGAACCCGTCACTGTGACCACGACCGTCGCTACGTTGCCGAGTGAGTCCGTGACCTGCACTGTGTCAGCGACGTTGTCCGTGCGGCCAGCCGTATAGGTCCCTGCGAGCGCTTCGATGGATCCTCCCGAAGCGTTGGCTGCCAACGCCCACGTGTAGTTAGTGCCGCTTCCACCGACGACGCTGAACGGAACGCTCCCGAGCGGCGCGACTTGGGGAGACGGTGGATTGATCGCCAGCCCGCCTCCGACGGAGACGTTGACGCTTGCGGTATTGCCAAGCGAGTCGATGACGCTCAATGTGTCCGCGACCTTCCCAGTTGCGCCAGCGGTATAGGCGCCCGTTGAAGCATTGATGCTGGCGCCAGAGTTGTTCGTGGAAATCCACCAGGCATAACCGGTGTTACTTCCACCGTATCCGTCTGACATAGCAAGCCCACAGGCGCTTTCGAGCAGATCGCGCGCATGCGATCGTCCGCGTCGATGGAGCGACGGACTCGCGAGCACGTGGCAAGCGCATGCTCTTGTGTACCCCGGCGGGGTGTGTCCATCAACGGGGCGGCAGCGTCACACCGGCGCTGCGGGTGTATGTGCTTGCTCGTCCAAGGCGTCGGCATCGAGCGTTTGAAGGTCGCCGACGTCTCACTATTGAGTCGGACAGCAGATTGTTCTGGTGTACGGAGCCGGGAAGAGCGCCGACCCAGACACGCAGCTCGGCGGCGGTTCCACTGCCAGTGACTTGCAGACGCAAATGAACTGCTTGGCGGCAGGACACCACGCGACTGGGACCCCATCAAACTTGTAACATTCGGGGGGACACGTGCTTGGCCCACCGCCACTCTCGGCGGCGTGAACGTCCACGCCGCTGTCCGCGCGAGTGCTTGGTTCAGCCACTTGGCCACAACAGACGAGGGCAACCAACACGAACTTGAAGCCGACGTATTGCATGTATCGAAAATCTACCACGACCTGCGACGCCTTCCCAGGCAGGTGCCTCCCTCAAAATACATATCCAACGTCGACCCCACCCCAGGGAAGAAATCCCTTCGCGGCCCGCAGCAGCGGCGTAAACGCCACTCCAAACGTAACCCCCCGATCGATCGGCAAGTACCGATACCCCACGACGCCCGTCGCAGCGATCCCCAACCCAGCCCCAGAACCCTCGAACTTGGTACCCGTAGAATCACTGCTGGCAGACAAATAAATCACAGTCGCACCCAAGCCAAGTTGCAGCTTGTGATGGGGCGGGCCCAAATAATAGTTGGCAATCAATGGGAAGGTCAGAAGGGTAAGATTGCCGCTCCCCGTAACGCTCGACACCTTGTAGGTAAAAAAACTAGAGCCCACGCGGAAGCCAACATTCCACGGTCGAACGAGCAGCTCGTAGTTGGCCGAGTAGAGCAGGCCGTTGCCCAAGGCCTCGACGAATGCCGCGTGAGCGATGGGTCTCGTGTGGAGAGTGTCTGGGTCGGCCGCACCGAACAGCAGCCAAGCCACGATTTCGGCGAGCGTCATGGAACGGGGACGAGTTCGGCACCGTCTTCGTAACGCGCTCGCGACGCGCAGAGCGCGCGCACTTCGTTGACCGAGCGTGGAGCATCGTCGAAAGTCGGACCGCCATCGGGTCCCGCGCGCGGACCTGCGTCAGCCACCGTGGCGGACACGTCGTAATACCAGTCCCAGACGAGTGAGTTGTCTTGAGTCTTGGTGAGCAGTTTGCAGCCAGCGATCATCTGCGTCCGCGGGCAGAGACCTGTGCCTGGTGTTGCGCGATGCTTGATGCGGCAATCGTCCGAGAACTGACTCGCCGCGACCGTGCCGACGACTTCTTGGCAGAATGCTGCGGCTTGTCCGCCATCAGTGACCATGCGTCGATCGCAATGCGCATCAGCAGTGGCACCGCCAAAGTCGCCAGCGGTCACCGCGATGGATGCGAGTTGATCACAACCAACGAAGGGAGCAGCGATTGCGAGTGCGCACGCCCAAAGGCGTACACGAGGGACGATCATCGAGTGCCAAGATACCGCGGAATCGTCGCGACCGCCTCCGACTCTGCTTCGAAGACCGGTGACGCGCGACCCATCCGACGAAGATGACTCACATGAGCCGCCAGCGCTTGAACGAACGTCCCATGACTGCGA
>JAYVXK010000939.1:0-4004 GCA_043785265.1 Myxococcales bacterium
CGACATGCACGCGAAGAACGTGGCGATCAGCGGCGAGAGTCCCGAGTACTTCGCCATCTACAAACAAAAGTTTTTGGAGAAGCTCCTCGGGCGCGAGACAAGCATCCTCGACTTCGGGTGCGGCATTGGCAATCTCACGCACCTCCTCGTCGACTCATTCGACGAGGTCGCGGGGTACGACCCATCGAGCGAGAGCGTCGAGTTGGCGACAAAACGGGCGCCAAAAGCCTCGTTTTTTGACGATCTCGAAGCCCTGCGTGACAAGCGCTTTGGTGCGGTGGTGCTGGCGAACGTGTTGCATCACGTGCCACCCGAGAACCGCGCTGGCTTGATGGAGACCGTGGCGCGGACTGTGGCGCCTTCGGGAAAGATCATCGTGTTCGAGCACAATCCGATCAATCCGGTCACGCGCAAGGTCGTGCGCGAGTGCGAGTTCGACGAGAACGCGGTGCTGCTCTATCCGAGCGAGACGCGGCGTTTGCTCTCGGGCGCGAAGATGGGTCACGTCCGTCTCGACTACATCGTTTTTTTTCCGCGCCCGCTTGCGGCGTTGCGTGGCATGGAGCCCGTACTCTCGTGGTTGCCGATGGGGGCGCAGTACGCCGCGTGGGGGACGAAGTAGATGCACCCCGCGACCAACTGGCGCGAAGAGATTCCCGAAGGCGAGGCCGCGCGCTTCGAGCGATACGCAGAGCAGCTGCGCGATCTACAACGCGCTCGCGCCGGCCAAAATCAAGCGGATCGCGCGTTGCACGCAAAGAATCTCGGCAGCTTTTTGGCAGACGTCACAGTCCAAAACGATCTGCCGGAGCACGCACGCATCGGCCCCTTCGCGAGCGCGGGCAAGACCTATCGCGCCTATGTCCGCTTCTCGAATGGTTCAGGTCACCGGCAGTCTGATGGCAAGCCAGACGTGCGTGGTGTTGCGATTAAACTCGTGGGAGTCGATGGGCAGAAAATCATCCCCGGAATGGAGGACGCTCGCACGCAGGACTTGCTCGTGATCGGCAGCGCGTTCACTCCCTTCCGCAACGCAGACGAGTTCGTCACGGTGGTTCGCGCAGCGGAGAGTCCGGCGCTATTGCCGTTTCGGGTCGGCTTCGCGCTCGGCTTTGGCCGCATGTTTTCGCTGGTGCGCGCGCTCACGAAGAAACCGCCGGTCGCTTTTTCTTCGTTTGCGACGGCGCAATTCTTCAGCGCACTCCCCATTCAGTTTGGTCCGTACGCGGTTCACTACTCGCTCGATCCGCACCAAAAGCCAGACCACGACAAACCTCTCGCGTCCCACGACGCCCTGTCGGACGATCTCGCAAAACGTCTAAAAGCAGGCCCGATCTCTTACGATCTTCGCGTGCAGTATTTCGTCGACGACAAGCGAACGCCCATCGAGGACGCTTCGATCGAATGGCGAGAAGAGGAAAGTCCCTGGCTCACGATCGCCAAGGTCGTGCTCCCGCAGCAAGACGCGCACTCTGCAAAGGGCGTGAAGGTCCGCGACTTCGTCGAGGGTCTCTCGTTCGATCCATGGCACGCCGTCAAAGAACTCAAGCCGCTCGGCAACATGATGCGCGCGCGCAATCAGGCGTACCGATTGAGTACACAAGAGCGCCGTGCCGCCAAAGAGCCAGACGGAAGCGAGTCATTCGAAGGCTAAAAACGGCCTACTTGCGCTGCTCGAGTGGCAGGTAGTTGGTCAGCGTCGGACCTGTGTAGATCTGTCGAGGGCGACCGATCTTGGTGGTCTTGTCTTCGACCATTTCTTTCCAGTGTGCGATCCAGCCGGGCAGGCGACCGAGCGCGAAGAGCACGGTGAACATGTCAGTCGGGAAGCCCATCGCGCGATAGATGATGCCCGAGTAGAAGTCGACGTTCGGGTACAGCTTGCGTTCGACGAAGTAAGGGTCGGTGAGCGCGGCTTCTTCGAGCGCCTTGGCGATGTCGAGCAGCGGATCTTTGACGCCGAGGTTTCCGAGCACCTTGTCTGCCGCGGTCTTGATGATCTTCGCCCGAGGATCGAAGTTCTTGTAGACGCGGTGGCCAAAGCCCATCAAACGAAACTGACTGTCTTTGTCTTTGGCGAGCGCGACGTACTTTTTCACGTCGCCACCGTCGCGGTGAATCTGCTCGAGCATCTCGAGGACTTCTTGATTCGCGCCGCCGTGCAAGGGGCCCCAAAGGGCGCAAATTCCAGCCGAAATCGAGGCGAACAGATTCGCGCGGGAGCTGCCGACGAGGCGCACGGTGGAGGTCGAGCAGTTCTGCTCGTGGTCTGCGTGGAGGATGAGCAGAAGGTTCATGACCTTCTCCATCTCCGGGTCCACTTCGTATTCTTCGGCTGGCACGCTGAACATCATGTTCAAGAAGTTGGCGCAGTACCGAAGAGTGTTCTTGGGATAGACGAACGGCTGGCCAATCGACTTCTTGAATGCGAACGCGGCGATCGTGCGGACCTTCGCGAGCAAACGCGCGATGGTCATGTCGATCTGATCGTGATTGTTGACGTCGATCGCTTCTGGATAAAACGACGACAGCGCGAGCACCATCGACGAGAGCACCGCCATCGGATGAGCGGTCGACGGAAAGCCCTCGAAGAAACGCTTCATGTCTTCGTGAATGAGCGAGTGACGCGTGAGCAAATTGCTGAAGCGATCGAGCTCCGATTTGTTCGGCAAATGCCCTTGAATCAGGAGGTAGCTCGTTTCGACGAATGTCGACTTCTCGGCGAGCTGCTCGATGGGAATGCCTCGGTACCGCAGGATGCCCTTATCGCCATCGATGAAGGTGATCGCGCTCTTGGTAGAGGCGGTGTTCATGAACGCAGGGTCGAGCGTGACCAAACCGGTCTTTGC
Source organism: Myxococcales bacterium (assembly GCA_043785265.1). Taxonomy (GTDB): domain Bacteria; phylum Myxococcota_A; class Polyangia; order Polyangiales; family Polyangiaceae; genus JANYHY01. Next base: position 2,850 of record JAYVXK010000939.1, read on the forward strand.
TCGAAGCTGCGCGATGTCGATCGCTCTCTCTTGCTCGGTCCCCACGATCACCGGCACTTCGAGCTTCACGGTCTCACTGATCTTGATCTCCGCTTTGTCGTCGCTCACGGGGCCTCCATCGTCGTGCGGAATGTAGCGCGTACTGCACGCACCGCGTCATGCATTTAGATCGCAGATGTAAAAATGGCGACCCAAGGCCCAAGAAATGTCACGACGGTGCCCGCCAGCGACGCCGTTGATCAGCCTGGTCATAGCCCAATCGACGCTGCTCCTGAACGAGCGCTCCGTACGTGCGTGGAATTCGTTGGTCGACCGCGAGCGCATAGAAAACGCGCAGCGCGGCCTCCGCGTCTTCGCTCGCGCGATGGGCTTTTTCGAGAGTGATGCCAAGACGGGCTGCCACGTCGCCGAGCGCACGCGACTTTTCGTCTTGCTGAATCTCTCGCGCCCACACGAGTGGATCGAGCCACTCGACCGCTCGCGTGAGCGCAGGTGCAGGTGACACGACGGGCCGCGCGAGTCGCGCAAACTCGGTTTGTACGAAGCTCTTGTCGAAACCCGCGTTGTACGCAGCCGGAATGCGCCCATGCAACGCCGCGGCTATTTCAGCTGCGACTTGACCAAAAGCTGGTGAGTCTTTGACGTCGGCGTCGCTGATGCCGTGCACTTGCTGCGACTCGAGGGGAATCGCCATTCCTGGATTGATGAGCCAGTTGTATCGCGCGACGACCTCCCCCGCTTTGCCAACGGCGATGCCGATCTCGATCACGCGATCAACCGAAGCGTCGGTGCCAGTGGTCTCTACATCGATGAGAGCGATCTCGTATTCGCTCCATGGGGCGTCTTGGGCAAAGCCATCGGCAACGCCGCGAATGATCGTCTTGAGAAGGTGGGCGATGCCAGCGTAGTGGCGGCCGGTCGGAAAGCAGCCGCATGCATCGAGAGAAGCTCGCACTACTTCTTCCCAGCGTCGAGCAGGGCTGCGGCTGCATCAGCTGGCGCGAGCACGGTCGCGGATGGTGCAGGTGCCGCGACTCCCATCATCGACAACTCGAGAGTCACCCACTCGTCGAAAGTCTGCACGCGCTCATAGAGGCGACCGTTGATGTAGATCGTGGGTGTTCCGGCTACTTTTAGCTCGTCGGCGAGTTTTCG
>JAYVXK010000940.1:0-4000 GCA_043785265.1 Myxococcales bacterium
AACACGAGTGTCGTGCGCATGGGCCGCGTGACGAACAAAGCGCTCAATGTTTTTACGATTGAGACGACCGTAAACAATCGAATGTTTGATCGCCCACTCGACTTCTTGGCGAAAAATGAAGACGATTTGTCTTCGACCGAGAAGTTCGCATTGAAGGCCCTCACAGCCACGCTCGCTCACACACCGCAAGCTGCTCGGCAGGCTATTTTTTCGCGGGTTCCGTCGCCCTATGGCATCACGGGGGTCTTCGCTGGCGAGACCGAAGCGACGCACGAACACACACTCAAAAAAGCCTACGAACAATATATGGTCCCGGTCAAAGGCCAGGCCGACATCTTGGTCACGGGTATTCCGTATATCTCGCCCTACAATGTGAATTCATTCTTGAACCCGCTCTTGGTTCAAGTGCTCGCGCAGGGCTACATGTTCAATTGTTATCGGGGCCAACCGCTCGTGAAAAAGGGCGGCACGATGATCATCACTCACCCGATGACGGACATGTTCGACAAGAATCATCACGCTCCGTACATCGAGTTCGTGCACAACTTGCTGCCCGAGACGCGCGACGCGATGGAGCTGCACAAGCGCTACGAAGCCAAGTTCGCGTCGAACCCGGCGTACATCCAGATGTACCGCACCGGCAACGCCTACCACCCCGCGCACCCATTTTTCATGTGGTACTGGGGCGAGGCGGGCAGACAATGGCTCGGTCGTGTCATCGTCGTCGGCGCAGACAACGAATACATGCCGAAGATTTTTGGCTACGAGACAGCCAAGAACATGACGCAAGCGCTCGACATGGCGCGCGACACTGCCCCGCAGTCGCCCGAGATCACATGCTTCCACTTCGCACCAATCGTGATGGCTGACGTCACGGTTTGATTGATGGCCCGCCGCGCGCACGCACCGGATTCGTGCGTGCGCGCTGAATGACGGCTGATTTCACGCGTGGCTGTGCAGGCCGACCTGATTGCCTTCGGTGTCGAGCACGATCGCGATGAAGCCAAACTGGCCGATCGATGTCTTGGGGACGAGCACTTTGGCTTTTGCGCGTTCTGCCCGAGAAAGGACCGCGTCGAGTTTGCCGTCGGCATTGAGATAGAGGAGCACGCCAGCGCCTCCAGGCTTGCGCTTGGCGTCGTGAACGAGCGCGCCCCGGACGGCCTCTTCGTCGCCGGGAAAAACGCCGTTGGGAGTCCCGCTGAAGATCTCGCGCGTCAATTTCGTGTCGAGCAGAGTCTCGTAGCAAGCGACGGCGCGGTCCATGTCGTTGACGGGAATTTCGAACCAGTTGATCGCGTTGTTCATGACGTTCTCCTTGAGTGCTTCGAGGGCGACAGCCGCTGCCGCTCTCCAGCTCCGACCATGAGTAACCGAGCCCCATGTCAGCCTAATGTCAGGTTTCACGATCGGCCTTATTTCATGGGCGATCGAGCGACCATTGCTATGCTGTGATTTCATGGGCAATCGGCGCTCGTCGTCCAAGCTCGCGGCGCACGTGGAGCGTTTCGTCCTCGCGCACACACGACTGAAGTCTCCTGCGCTCTTGCCGGAGATCCGTTTGCAGGTCGGCGCAGATCCCACACCGTTGTGGCACGCGACGAAGGCGTTCGTCAGTCGACATGGTCTGCCTCGCGCGCGCACGATGGACCCGCCCTATTGGGCGTATGCGTGGGCAGGCGGACAAGGGCTCGCGCGCTACGTACTGGACGAACCGGAGCTGGTGCGCGGCAAAGCCGTGCTCGATGTTGCGTCCGGTGGCGCAGTCGAAGGCATCGCGGCGGCGATGGTCGGCGCGAGACGCGTCGTATGTGCGGATCTTGATCCTGTGGCCGAATACGTGGCTCGCATGAACGCCGCGACCAATGGCGTCGACATCGAAGCCATCACGGGCGACGCGACGACACTCGATGCCTCCGAGTTCGATCTGATCTTCGCGGGGGATGTTTTTTACGAGGCGTCGATGATCGCAGGCTTGTTTCCGTGGCTTCGGGCGCGCGCTCGCCAGGGAATGCGCGTGCTCGCCGCCGACCCAGGTCGCACGTATGCACCGCGCGAACACACCGAGCAGGTTGCGCGTTACCTCGTCAAAACAGACCTCATCCTCGAGGGGCGCACCGTCAGAGAGACCCGCGTGTACCGCGTGATCGGCTGAGAACGTCGCCAGTCGTTTTTCCCGCACGGCGCACGCAGATTCGTCCGCGGTCGGCCGTTTTCGCCGCGTAAACTGCTCTACATTGACTGTGCACGCCTCCAAGGCGAGAAACGTTCGCCCCATGGAGACTCCCCACAAGAGCAACGGCGTTGCCGCGCATCATCCGATAGCGCCGCTCGACGTCTCCCGCGTGTTCGAAGGAACGCGCCTGGTGATGCTCGGCGGTACGGGTTTCTTGGGCAAAGTCGTGTTGTGCATGCTGCTCGATCGCTTCCCCAATGTCGGGAAGATTTATCTGATGGTCCGCTCATCAGGTGGTCCAACCGACGGCACGTCTGCGGCTCCGCCGCAGCGTGGTCAAAGCCAGAGTGACGAGCGCTTCTGGAAAGACGTGGCCACGAGCGAAGCCCTCCGACCCTTGCGCGAACGACACGGCGGACAAGACGGACTGAACGCATTTCTGCGCGAGAAGATCATTGCCATCAACGGAGACGTTGGTCGGACGAATTGCGGCGTCGACGACAATCTCGTGCGCGAACTCAAAGGCACCATCGACGCCGTCGTGAATGTCGCGGGAGTCGTCGATTTCAATCCACCGCTCGACGAAGCGCTCCACGCCAACGCCTTTGGTGCGCAAAATCTGGTCGCGCTCGCACGCGCGCTCGGAGACGCTCCGCTGTTTCACACGAGCACTTGTTACGTCGCCGGATTTCGCAAAGGCCCTATTTTGGAGGTCGATCCGTTCACGTACCCCTTCCCGCGTTGCGACGAATTGGGCCGCGAGCTCTGGACGCCCGAGCGCGAGATCGCGGACTGCCTCGATGTGATCGCGCAAGCGCGCCACCGTTGCGACGACGCGTTCCGTCAGAGCGAATTCAAAGAACGCGCAAACAAGAACTTGCTGTCGCGTGGTGAGCCCACCGAAGGCAAAGCGCTCGAAGCCGAACTCGCCAAAGTGCGCAGGCGTTGGGAGAGCGACAAACTCGTCGAGGCGGGCACCGAGCGCGCCACCCACTGGGGCTGGCCCAACACGTACACGTACACCAAGAGCATCGGCGAACAGATCATCGCGCGCAGTGGCTTACGGTTCACGATCGCGCGACCTGCGTGTTGCGAGACGACCGACGAATTTCCTTTCAAAGGATGGAACGAGGGCATCTCGACCACGGTGCCTTTCATCTTCCTCACGATGAAAGGGCAGATGCAGCTGCCGGGATCCGAGACGGTGTTTCTCGATCTCATCCCGACCGACATGGTGAGCGCGGGGATGCTTCTTTCCCTCGCTGAATTGCTCGAGGGCACGCAGAAGCCCGTCTATCAATACGGGGCAGCAGACGTGAATCCCTGCACGTCCGCGCGCTTTGGCGAACTGATCGGTCTCTACAAGCGTCGTTCTTTTCAGAAGAAGGGCGGCAACCCGATCGTCAACTTCTTCCAAGCGCACATCGAGCCCGCGATCGTCTCGATCGAGACCATCGACAAGTTCGGTGCGCCTGCGATCGCGCGCGCCACTGGGACACTCGCGTCGTTGCTGAAGCGCGCACCAGGTCCGGTCGCATCGATCAGTCGGCCGGCGGCCAAGGCGCTCGAAGGCGTGGCGTCGAATCAGAAAAAAATTGGCGAACTACTTCGTTTGTTCGCCCCCTTCTCCGGTTGGAATCACGGCCCGTTCTCGTGCGCCAACACGCGCGCCGCTTACGAGCGCCTCGACGACGAGTGGAAGAAGAAGCTCGCGTGGACACCCGAAAAGATCGATTGGGCCGATTGGTTTTACGGCGTGCACATGCCAGCCGTCGAAAAGTGGATCCTTCCTGAGATGGAAGCGCGCATGAAGCGCGACAAGAA
>JAYVXK010000941.1:0-3988 GCA_043785265.1 Myxococcales bacterium
AGCCACCCAAATGAGTGCTCCACCCGCGACCGCACCGAGAACCAAGCAAGAATGGAAAGAGCGCATACCGCCTCCTGGAAACTGGAGCTTGACCGCAAACCGGCCCGCTTTCAATCATGACTGTGACGTTACGAGAATTTTTTTTGACGCGCGGTGACCAGACAACATTCATGGAAGGCCGCAAAAACTCTCAAGCTCGACTCAGTTTGGAGGCGGAGGCGGAGGGGGCAAGGTGTCATCGCCCACGCACGAAGAGAGGTCGAAAAAGAGAAACTCGAGCGCGACCTCGTTCACTTGGTGAAGCTGATCGGCGCTTGCTCCGCAGAAGTCCGGCCAGGCACCATTGGGATAGCTCCCCGAGAGGTGAACATCCGAAAACACCGCGCGACCGCATTGCGCATCGACCTTGGCATTTACGGGTGTGTTGAACGACAGATAGTACGTGTCGTACTGGGTCTGAGTCGTCTTGTAGGCGTTGCCCTTAGTGCCTGTGTACAGCCAGCGAGTGGCCTTGATTGCGTTGGGGGCCAAGGCGACGTTCTTGACGTCATTGCGGATGTCGTCGAGGGCGAGCTGCCCTTTGGTGTGCGCGATCGCGAGCTTCGTCTCGACGTTGTCGCTCCAATCGCTGAAGGCCTGCCCCTTCGGGAAGTCCGTGTCGATGTAGTAAGGCGGGCTCGCCAATTGGAAATCGCTCTGCTCCCATTGCGCGACACTCTGGAAATCTGCGGGTCCCTGGCAACTCGGATCGCCTTGGCACTGGGAAGGTCCTGCGAACCAATTGTAGTGGTAGTGGGTACCAAACACGCGGCCGCCCGCCTCGAGGTACGCCTTCATGTTCGCGTAGGCAGGGCCTTTCGTGTCGCGCTGGTAGGGGCTGCATTCGCACGCGTTGAAGACGATGTCGTACTTCATCAGATTCGTCTTGTTTCCCCAAAGCGCGTACGCGTCTCCCGGACTACCAGGAAGAGTCTGTCCGTTGTCGCTGCCGCGATAGAGCTGAACGCGTTTGAGCGGGTCGTTGCTCGGGCCGCTGAATGCGCTCCCGTCGAGTCCGAGGTGAACGAGAAAGCACTCGGCCTGGTCGCAGCCTGTGGTCATCGCGATGAGCGGGATGTTGTCAGCGACATTGCCTTCGTGCTGCTTGCGCGGCAGGCGGGTGAGCTGCTCGAGCCCTTTTACCTTTTGTCCGATGGGATTGTCCGTGCACTGGTTGACTTGCGGGATGATGATCTCGCGACGCCACTTGCCGGTCTGCATGACGAGCGGAACATTGGGTCCCGTGGGCACGTCGACGAGTTTGAAATTTCCCTGAGCATCGGTCTGAACTCCGACGATGGGCGAGCCCGTCGCGGGTGCTTGACAGGCTGTGCAAACAGGACCGCTCGGGATGTCTTTGAGGTCTGAATTCGGCACATAAACGTAGACGTTGTAAAGAGGGTTGCGGCCTGCGGGGTCGTAGACCTTGCCGCTGATCGTGGTGTGATTGCCGTTGCTGCAATTGACGACATTGCACGCGATTCCCGTGCACGGCGGTGCGGCATCGGTATTCACGTCAGCGTTGGCCAAGGGGTCGAACTCGTCGATGCCGCCGTCGTCTACTGGCGCGGAATCGGTGTCGATGCAGAAGGTCTTGTCATTGCCGCAGGTGTTGGTGTTGGAGCCGCAGCCTGGGGTCACCCAAATCAAGACAGCCACTGCGAGCGCTGCGAGAATGAAAAAAGAATGGAGCGATCGCATGATGGCCTCCTGCCAGCACGCAGTTTGACTCGAAAACGCCGCGGTTTCAATTGCGCGTACGACCCTACGAGAATGTTTTTTGACGCAGCAGGAGCCGCAACTTGCTTCACGACCTGCCAGCGGACTCGAAGTTGACGACCCAGAACGCGGGGGGTACGGGCAGGCCATGCGTGGAAATCGAGCGAGATGGGCGGGCGGTCTTGCCCTCGCGGGCGCGATTCTGGGGCTGATTTTTGCGGCCTATTCCACATCGGACTACGCGGCGCATCTCGATCGCCAGATTCACCAGATCCACTGCAGCTTCATTCCAGGCGCTCCGGTCGACTCTGCAGACGTCAATCCGTGCAAGACAGCGCTCTTTAGTCCCTACTCGGCCATCTTCCGGCAAACGTACTGGGGCGGTGTCCCCATCTCTCTGTTCGCGCTGGGGGCGTTTGGTTTCTTCGCCGGCTTTGCGCTCTATCTCTTGGTGGGAGCCGCGCGTGTTCCTCGGCGTGCGTTCGAGTTTCTTGGCAGCATGGGGATGACGCCGCTCTTTGCGTCGCTCGTGATGTTCACGATCTCGGCCACCCAGCTGCACACGTTCTGCAAAATTTGTGTGGGGATCTACGTTTCGAGCCTGCTTTTGGCTGCTGCCGGCGTGTTTGCGTGGCTCACCCTGCGGGACGAGAAGCGGATCGGGCACGCAGCGACGCAGCCTCAAGAGATGATGAGCAAACTGCCATCCGTCGCGCCCACGCGAAAGAACGGTGCGCCTATCTTGATGGGAGCGTGGATCGTGGGGCTCGGCCTGAGCGCTGCCTTGCCAGCGATCGCGTACGTGTCTTCGCTTCCGGACTACCGACCGCTCATGACGGCATGCGGCAAACTCACCATCCCTACCGAACCGCACGGCGCTCTGCTCAAGCTGCCGACGTCGCATCCGATCAAGCCCGTCACTTTGTTCGAGGATCCGCTGTGTCCGACATGCAAAGCCTTTCATGAGCGCATGGTGAGCGAAGGCGTCTTCGAAAATCTCGACGTGACGCTCGCGCTCTTTCCACTCGACAGTGAATGCAACTGGATGCTCGATCGTGCGTTGCACCCCGGAGCGTGCGTGCTCTCGAAGGCGATCCTCTGCAGCAAGGACAAAGCTCGCGCGATGCTCGAGTGGTCTTATGCCGAACAGGATGACTTGCGAGAGGCCGGTAAAACAGGGCCCAAAGTGCTGCGCGACAAGATCAGCGCGAAGTGGGGCAAAGACGTGGACGCGTGCATCGACGACACTCAGACCACAGCGAGGCTCAATCAACACTTGCACTACGCCGCCAACAATCACGTGCCCGTGTCCACACCGCAGATGTTTTTGGGTGAGCAACGTCTATGCGACGAAGACACGGATCTGGGTTTGCCTTACACCCTCGCGCAGCTCGCTCCTGAGGTGCTCAAGTGAGCGAAGCCAAACCGCAGGACGCATCGAAGCGCCAGACGGAGCGCGAGCGCGACCAAAAAAAGTTCGGCCCCGCGATGGTGGGTGCGGTGCTCGGAGCAGTGCTCGTGCTCGGCGCGACCTTCGCCGTGCACGCAATGGTTCACAACGCAGGCGAGCGAATCGCGCATCCAGAAGCGGTGACCAAAGAGTTGGCCGTCGCAGTGGCCGATGACACCGAAGCGCCCTATTGCACGCCTGCTTTCAAGCAAGTCCTCCAGCGTGTGCTCAACGCGTGCGGTCTCGTGGGGACCGAGTCACGACGAGGTTGTCAGCCCGCCGACGTGAAGACCTTCGCGTCGATCAGCGACGCCGACTTCAACGCGCTCTTTACGCCCCTCAAAGATCGCGGCTCTGTGTTGATGTTCGACGAAGGTGCAGACGAACTCGACCCCGCGGCGAAAAAACTGCTCGAAGAAAAGTGGCTCGATCGCAAGGGCGCGCGCTACTTTTTCGTCGTGGCGCGCGCAAGCAAGACAGGCAACGTCGACATGAACCGCGCACTGTCGCATCGTCGCGCAAACTCGGTCATGCTCGACTTGCAGGGAGCGTTTCACGATCCCGACCTCGACAAGCAAGTGGGGTTGTTGTGGTTGGGCAACGAGTTCGCGCAGCTCGACAAGAACTGGTGCGACTGGCCCACGTCCAGAGACAAAAAAGCGTGCACACCCGAAGCCGTCAACAGGAGCGCGTTCGTCTCATGGGTCGACTGCCGCCTGTAGCACTGCCACGGCAGGGCGCGATTTTGGGCCTCTTCGGCGCTCATCCGTCCTCATCGTA
>JAYVXK010000942.1:0-3983 GCA_043785265.1 Myxococcales bacterium
CGTCGTGCGGGTCCCCATCGAGCCCACCCGAGACAGTGAGCGGCATCGTATGACCTTTTGCGATGGGGACCGCGTCGCTCTTGAGACTCACTGTGCCGATCGCGTGCGTCAACGTTTTCTCCTCGAAGTGAACGGCAACATCCAGCGTGGGAGGCGAATCGAGAGAGACCAATGAGAGCGCTTGTGGGGGAATCCCAAGCTCGGTCGTGTTCGCGTGAGCGACCGTCACGTCCCACGACAAAAGGTGATTGGGCGAGATGTTGAGTTTGAGCCCGCTCATGATCGACGCACCTGGGTGAAGATCGAGCGTGAAGTGATCGCCGAGCTCATCGCGAGATGCGTTCACGCTCCACGGCCCCATGGTCAGCGTGCCTTTGCTGAAATGCAATCCATCGCACGCGATCGTGACGTCCTCGCCAAACTTTCGCCCTGGTTTTTGCGGCAAATCGAGCGTGACGCGATCGCACCCCGTGCGCGTGTTGTCGCCGAACGGTTCCTTCCACCACAACTTGCCGACCACCGATATGTGGGGCGGCGCGCCTGCGGTGGGATCTGCAGACGACGAGCTCGCCGCGACTTGGGTCGCGTGCGTTTGCACTGTGGCGGCATCACCGACCAGATCGAGACTCACTCCTTCGAGGGCGAGGTCTTTGACCTCCAGCCACACGTGGCCCACGCGCACGGCACTCGCGGTCGCGCGAAGCTCCGGCAGTGCTTTCATTGCGACGCTGACGTCGCTCAACACGATCTCGTTCATGCCGACGTCGATCGCGCCGATCTTCAAGTCGACCCCGCGCGCAGCCGCTTCGGCCACGAGTCTTCGTGTCACGAAACCAGGCAAAAGTAGCCACCCTGCGACCAGCGCCGCCAAAAGAAGCACTAGCACGGTGGGGAAGACCTTCTTGGCTCGACTCATACGATTGCCATGAGTCTGCATGCACTCACCATCGGAGGCAACGGGTGTAGTCTCTCCGCTTCACATGACTGCGATCACCATCGAGCAATCCGTGGAGCTCGTCTCGCCTGTGGCGAAAGTCTGGCCGCTCATCATCGACACCGATCGGATGAACCGCCTGCTCGGACTTGGAGAGGTGAAATACGTGCCGATCGCGGAAGGCACCAAGAGCGCCGCACGGTATCTCGCGGAGACGACCATCGGAGGTCTCCGTGTCGTCTACGAGGAGCAGCCGTTCGAGTGGACATTCGAGAAAGAGTTCGGCGTCTATCGACGCTGCACGGTCGGACCGCTCGCGTTCATCGCGCTTCGACGGACGTTGGCTCCCACCGAAGCAGGCGGCACACGCCTCACGCTGCGATTCGAAACAGAGGCGCGCAATATTGCGCTCTATCCGTTTGCGTGGCTCGGAGCGCGCTCCGCCGTCAAAAATCTCGCCCGGCTCAGCAAAGAAATCGACGCACATTTGAGCCAAAACGAGCCGAGTCCGTTCGTCGCCCCTGTTGCGCCGTCCGATGGCACTGCTCTCGAGCGCGGCATCGCCAGACTCAACGAGCGTGGCGTGCGACCGGATCTCGCCGCGCGCTTGGGAGCGTTCGTCCAGGGCAGCAGTGACGCCGACGCTGTGCGTATTCGCGCGTTCGAGATCGCCGACGAATGGAAGGAACCGCGTCGCGAGGTGCTCGCCGCCATGCTGCACGCGGTGCCTTCTGGTTTGCTTGAGCTCCGCTGGGCTGTTCTCTGTCCGAGCTGTCGGACCGCGAGCGCGCAAGTTGAAGCGCTCGACCAGATCGGACTCGAAGGCCATTGCCAGCTCTGCGACATCTCCTTCGAGCTCGATCTCGATCAAGCGGTCGAGGCCACGTTCTTTCCGCATCCGAGCGTTCGTCGTGTGCCCGAGATGATGTTCTGCATCGGCGGCCCCGCGCGCACGCCACACGTGCTCGTGCAAGCCACACTGCCCGCCAAGAGCGCGCGCGAAATCGACGTCCCCAAAGAAGAGGGGCGCTACCGAGTCTTCTCCCGTGGAGGAGGCCGAGCGACACTCTCTCTCGACGCGAAATCGCCCGAGAAAATGGACGTCAGCGTGCACGATGCTCGTGTCGACCCCGTCGAGTTGTCCGTCGCGCCGGGTGGAAAACTGATCGTCAAAAACGAAGAAGACTTTGACCTGCACGTCAAGATCGAGCGACTCGAATACGCAAGTCTCGCGTCGACTGCGCACTATGTCTCCACGATGGAAGAATTCCGGAGTGTGTTTGGCGGTGACTTGCTGAAGGTTGGCACGCCGCTCAAAGTCGCTCGCGTCTCGATCCTCTTTAGTGATCTCACGGGGTCCACGGCGCTCTATGCGCTGGTCGGAGACGCCGCGGCGTTTCGATTCGTCGACGATCACTTCGATGTTCTCAGCGACTGCATCAAAGAACACGAGGGTGTCATCGTGAAGACCATGGGCGACGCAATCATGGCGTCGTTCACGGACGACGCAGCGTGCGCTCGTGCGGCGATCGAGTGCATGCGTCGGTTCGAAGCGTTTCGTGCAAAGGCCAAGCATGGCGACAAAACACACATCAAAATGGGCATATTTTCAGGCCCTTGTTATGTGATCACTGCCAACAAGGCGCTCGACTACTTTGGTCAGACGGTCAACGTCGCGTCGCGCTTGCAGCACCAGGCGGCGAGCGGCGAAGTCATCATGCTCGAAGCAGAAGCCGCACATGTGCGCTCGCTGGGCGTGACCGTCAGTGCGCCAGAGAGCGTTCGCGTTAAGGGTGTGGATCACGAATTGCGGATCGTCCGCGTCACGTGAGACTTTGAGCTAAGATCACCCGCCATCATGCGACGCCGCTCCGCACTCCTGTTGGCTTTCGGTGCGCTGACCGCGTGCTCGGTCTTGACGACACTCGACGACCTGCGCCCATCCACCGACGGCGGCCCCGGCACGGACGCAGGCGCTGACACCAACTCAGTGGCGGACTCGCCCCCAGACATCGTAGGAGTGGACTCGAGCAACGACGGCACCGCCAAGTATTCGTTCGTCGACGACTTCGAGCGCCCGGACACAAACGGGGGCGTCGGCAACGGGTGGGTTGCTAAGGGCAACACTTTTTTGATCCACACGGGCGTCGCCGAGCGCGTGGTCAACGACGCCAACGAGTATTTCGACAACATTCAGACGCGACCGAGCGGCGAGTCCGTTGGCGACGTCGAGGTCTCGGTCGAATTGAGACTGACGTCACTGACAGCCTGCAGCCCGCAAATTCACGCGCGCGTCATCCCTGGCACGGTCAACCTCCCGGGCTCGCTCGACAGCTACCTTCTCTATCTGGACAACGACGGTACCTATGCGAACTGGGCCGTCGCTCGACAACGCGGCACCGCGACCTCCGTCACGCTCGATAAACTCATCGCGTCTGCTCCACTCGACATCACGACTTGGTTTCGAATCACGCTCAAGGTCGTTGGAGCAAACCCAGTCACACTGTCCGCTTCAATCGAGAAGCGGAATGGCGTCAGTTGGAGCATGCTCGCGGCACACACGTTGACTGATTCAACACCACTGCGCCTCGACCTGCCAGGTGTCGTTGGTTTTGGCGCTGGCAAGGGAACTGGCTATGAGACGACTGGGCAGTACGCCTACGACAACTTCATGGCCATAGGGCGCTAATCAGCCTGCCCACGCGGTGCCGAGGCGTCGCTTGAGCGCTGTCGCCTCTGGCAAGATTGCCCAGCGCGCCACGTCACCCGCGAAGGGATGTTCGAGAACAGCAGCGAGCGCTGCGCGTCCAGGAGATTCTGTCGCGCGAAGCAACATCGGATCGATGCTGCGGTACTCGTCGATGGTTGCAAGCAGATCTCCGGTCACCAAGTAGGCGACCCGCAACTCAGCGCGCGCGAGAGTTGCGACGAACGCGTCGACTGGCATCGGACGCCCCTGCGGCGCTGCGATGTGAGGCGCGAGCTCCTCGAGGAGGCGCTTGTGCTTGCGCGAGATCGATCGCGCAACCGATGGTTCGTATTGCGTGAC
>JAYVXK010000943.1:0-3976 GCA_043785265.1 Myxococcales bacterium
GCCATCGAAGCTCGCAAACTTCGCCTGGTGGTTGGTCGCGTCGTAATAGACGACCATGGGTCGGTCGTTGGGATCGAGCTGCATGCTCGTCCACAGGCCTACGTCGGGACCCGCATCGCTGATGCCGTGGCGCCAGCCGTGCGGATCGTTGTCAGGGCACGTTCCAGCCGGCAGCGCAGGAACGCCATCGACAGTGGTCCACATCACTTGCTTCTTGCCCGAGTCGTACTTGCCGACGACGAGATCGCCGTAGAGCGACCCTGGCGTCAGTGTGTTGTCGAGTGGAGCATCATTGTAGCCAGACACCCAAACGGAGCCGTCTTTTGCGGTGGCGACTGACGTGTACGAACCGACGAGACCCATAGGAAGAGAATCGCCACAGGGTTGATTGCACGCGGGACCGCATGCAGAGGGGACGGACCCCTCGTCACCGCAGCCACACCCAGGATTGGTCGCTCCGATGATGGCAAGTGCGCCTAGTCCGATGATGGTCGAGCGCGCGTGAATCATGACGCGCTCCCTTGGACCTTCTGGTCTCGACGACGATTGCGACGGCGCCATCCGAACGCGAAGAGGCCTGCAATTGCCGGCATTCCGAACGCCCAGTTACCAGCGGTCGATCCAACGGCGACACATCCGCAACCGCCACCGGTGGCTGTCGTCGGATCAGGTCGGCCACGTACGAGTGGTTGGGCCTGGCTCGCGACGTTGCCTTCTTCGTCCTTCACTTCGACTGTGATCGACGAGGCGCTGCTGAGGTCAGCGACCGGAATGCCGTGCACCGCAGTCCACGGACTGAAGTCGCCATTGGTCTTCGTGCGCATGACGAGCGCTTCTTGCGGACTGACGATGTCCCACGCTTGCACTTGAAGCACGTCGTCTTTGGCTTCGAGCTTCATCATCGGCGCAAGCACGTCGATCGTGAACGGCACGTCGGTTGGCGTCGACGACTCGCTTTGTGGATTGCCGACTTCGCGCGCCCACACATGCAGCACGTGTTTGCCTTGCAAGAAGAGCGAGTCGTTCTTGATGACGAGGTCGCGATTGCGATCCCATGCGCTGCGTGTGCCTTCGTCGACCGCGTACGAGTACTCGACGACATGCGAACCGTTGTCCCACGACGATGAGAGTGCCATGTGCAATTCGGGCAGTTTCTCGCGGTCTGCGGTCGTCAGGCTCATCGCCTCTGGGTGAACGACCTTCTGCACGATCTTGGCTTGTACGTCTGCTTCACCAACCGCATTGCCCTTTGCGAGGCTGAGGTCTGCGAAGATCGCAACGTAGTCGTCGGTGTCTTTGGTGAGTTTGCGAATGCCGCCGTCTGGGATGCTCATGCCGAGACCAAACTTCGCGAGCGAGTTGGACAGGTCGACCGGCTTGAGCGCGCCGAGGAACTGACCCGCGATGCCGCCGAGCAAAGCGGAGATCGACCCTGCGACCAACGAAGGATCGTCGACGATGAGATCGTTGTTCGAGAGTGTCGCGCCTGGGGCGATGTTGATGCCACCAAGGACGGGAAGCAGACCGCCGTTCGGATTCGACTTTGGATCTTTTGCGGTGCTGAGATTCAGCGGCAACGACACATCACCCGTGAAGGTGAACGCGCGCACGAATCGGTCGAGACTCCACACGTAAAAGTCGATCGAGAACTGCTTGAGCGTGATGAGCAAGAGCGGATCGGTCTTGATGTCTTTGCCGGATCCGATCTTGACGATCGGCGGTTGCTGCGGTCGCGTGACGATCGCAACGGGGGCTGCTTTTTGCTCGAATGTGAGCGTCTTCATGCCAGGGATGAGCACGCTCAGGAGGCCGCTCTGCAGTTGTGCAAACTGCTCGGTCGACACGCCAAGGCACAAGAGGCCGCTGTTGTAGACGCTGGCGAACGCGAAGTTCAAGTAGCGACCCGAGAGCGCGATGCCAAGGTCAGGACCGTTGTCGCCCTGCAGCCAGGGAGTCAGCGTGTTCTGCTTCATCTCGTCAGGGATCGGAATCCCCGTCGGAATTTTGTTGTCGTAGAGGGGAACGCAGTTGCTCTGGGGCATCGGGAGGGCACCACCGAGCAGACCGAGTGTCATGCCGTTGGGTGTGTTGCCGTTGCCGTCAGGCGGCGTGTTGGTGGTCGCGTCCGAGCTGGGCATCATGTCGCCACCAGCGGCGAGCACGAAGTCGAGACCGCCCGCGGTGCCTGGCGATATCTTCGCGAGCAGCCCGCTCAGGTCGATGTGACCATCCATGCCGAGTTGCGTCGGAACGCACGTCGCCGGATCGCTCGTGTACACGCACTTGGCGTTGTTCGAATCTGGCTGCGATCCCGTGGGACACGAGGGATTCACGTTCGGATTGGGTTTGGTGCACAGCTGCGACTCGAGCAGACTCTTGATCTGATTTTTCAGCGGGGCGACGAGCTGACCAAACACTTGGTCTTTGATCCAACTGAAGATCGCAGTGCAGAAGCCGTTGAAAATGCCACCGCAGTTCTTGCAGAGGGCGATGTTGTTCTTGTCGATCGTGGGGTTGATGACCGCGTTCTTCACGTCGATCTTCGTGTAGCCGTCTCGCGGAGCGATCGTTTCGTTGATCAGCGGCAACAACACTTCGAGGGGAAAATCGAAATAGTCGAATCCGAGCCCATTCGGCCCGTTTGGCACGCCACCCTGGCAAACAGGATTGCCGCCTTGACCCACTCCAATGCCGAAGGCGCCAAGAGTCGTCATGTTGATCGGCAGGTCTTGGACACGCAGCGGGATCGTGCCGCTGATGCGCAATGCAGGCTCACCGTTGACCGTCGAGTAGTTCGCCGCGTCGAGATGGAGTTTGGCATTCGCGAGATTGATCTCGGCGATGCACTCTTTGGGGTTGTTGTTCGGTTGCGGGCCGTTGGGGCAGATGTCGATCGTGATGGTGAAAATTCCGCCGAATTTCTGCGTGCTTTGGCTGGTGGGCACATTGAAGCTGATGACGCCGCCCGAGTTATTGGGAAGGGCCTTGCCCGCGACGGTGCCAAGGTTGTCTCCGAGGAAGTCGAGACCATGACGTGTCACTCGCAGCGCGCCTGCGTTGGTGATCACACTTGGCTTCGGGAAACCGCCGGGCAGGGGAGTAATCCCGCATCCCGCGCACCCGCTCGAACAACCGCCACCGCTACACGCGGCGACAATCAGGAACAAGAAGACAACAGAAAGTCTGCGCCACCAAAGCTGAAGCATGAGTCCTCCAGACGGGCAAGAGCGAGCCAGCTCGCACGGTTCCGCCATCGCAGTTGCCAGTGTACACCAATAATGTGCCGATGGCCGGCTCAAGTGTGCCCAAACCGTCCTCGAACAGTCTCATTGCCGTCGCACGACTCGAAGTCGATTACTCGGAAGCGGCGTCTTTGCTCGCGTCGGCACCCGAGTCCGTACCGCCGTCCGCTTTGGGCGTGAGGCCGCACCCCTCGATGCCGGTGCCGTCATTGATGGTGACCGCAGATGCCGCGAACGTCGCGCTGAGCCAAAAGGCATCTTGGCAATCGCCGGGCTTTTGTGTGACCGAGCAGTAGTCGCCCTTCAGTTCGATTTTCCCGTTCACGCGCGCGCAGAAGCCCTCCGTGATGGGAGGTCCTCCTCCTGCGTCTTTGAAGACCGGATCGGACTTGGTGAGCATCACGCACAGCGATCGGTGGAGCAGATCCACGTTGACTTGGTCGGCGTCCTCGAGAGTGATGAAACCTCCGATGACCCCGGACGTGAGCCAACGCGAGCAACTGTCGGAATCGAAATCATCACACGATTTGTGGGTCAGTGCGGCTTGATTGAACGCCCCGATGCAGTTGCCGTCTTTGGATATCGTGACGTCTTTGATGACCGCCTTTTTGATTGGCAGGATGACGACAGAATTCAGATCCTTCGGGTCTACGAAGATCGGCACATTGAGTTGGTCGACTGGCTGCGATGAGAATTGAGTATCGCCGGTGAAGTCGAGCTTTGCGGTTACGGGT
>JAYVXK010000944.1:0-3976 GCA_043785265.1 Myxococcales bacterium
AGCCGCGCCCGCTTGTCCAATCTCTCGCGAGACTAGCCGAAAACTACGCTCTGGCTCTCAGTCTTTCTACGATTCGAGTCAAGCCAGCCACATGCGTAATTTCGAGATCCACCTCGCGCCCTCCACGCAGTTCGCCCCACACACGCAATCGGTTTTCGGTTCGCCGAAGTCCGCAGCGCGAGCAGCCAAGACGTCGCCGAGAGAAACACTCGATGTGTTCGTCGAGGGCGCGAACGTCACCGCGCGCATTGGGGATGGTCATGGTGCATGCGTGGTGCGCGATCTCGCGATCGCACTCGGAGATCTCGCGACCAAGCCAACAGGCAAAGCCATCGTTCACTTCTACGACGAACCTTGGGAGATGTGCGTCGAGCGCATTCGTCAGAGCGCGCTCGTCAGTGTTTACCGCGCTGGCAGCGAGCCTGAGGTCACTGTCTATGATGCGCGCGTGCCCTTCGCAGAAGTGGTGTCTGCCGTGCGAGACGCGCTAGTCGAGTTGGCTTCATGGCCACGATCCACCGTTGGCGCAGATGATCTAGCGATCGCGCAGCGAGCCATCGAAGCCGCGATCATCGATGGCGTCATCACAGAAGACGAAGAAGAAAACGCCTCAGCGCCCGCATCAATTGAGATTGATCCAAGTTCGCCGGTGTCTTTCGCTGCCGACTTTTCTCTCCGCGGCGCGACAACCGAATCCGAAGACGCGGTCGAGCACGCGGACCTTCATGGTCTGCTCTTTCGTGGTCGTGTGCGCGCGATGGTGCGTGGTCGAGGCGTAGACTTGGGGATCGCCCACCCCTTCTTGTTCGCAGAGCGACTGCTCGATCTCATGAAGCGAGTCATCGCTGCGTGGGAACACGGACAAACCCTTCATGTGCGCGAAGACGCCGGTGGCGTACTCGTTGGCGTGCGTGTGGCTACCGCTGGCGACGTGATGTTGTCTCTTGCGTCTAGTGTTGGTCCTCGTTCGGTTTGCACATTTCCGGCTCTCGCAGTAGTGGACCTCGCGCACGCGTCGATCGCGTTCGGTCGGTCACTCATTCGCGCACTGCTCCGTCGTGATCGCGCGCAAGGCCACAATTTGAGGCTCTCCGCGTTTCGACGCGCGTTGCGTGAGACCGATGCCCGAGTGCGAGGAGCGACGAGTGACGATGCGCGCATCAATCCCGTCCCCGAGTCCTATCGCTCGTTTGTATCGAGCGGACGAGGCTCTGCGCCACCCTCGCTGGGCGGATCGCACGGGTCGGCGAGTCGGCTGCGCTACATGCCGCGTTGGCGCGCGCTCGTCCCTGGCATCGACCTAAGGAGTACCTTCTTGTGCGGTGACCGATTGGTCGTCGGAGCATCTCAAGAGACCTTCTGTTTGGATCGCCAAACAGGAGAAGTCGCTTGGCGAGTTCCTACCCGTCGCGCGACGAGTGTCGTCACACCCTTGGGGATCGCACGCATCCACACGGACGGCGAGCTCGTGCTTCACGACTACCAGAACGGTGAAGTCACCTTACGCACGCGCCTGCTTCCGCGCACGGGTGCGCCTCCTGCGGGCGCTGTCGTCAGCACACCAGGATTGCCGCGACTGCTCATCGTCACCGAGGGCGAACGACACATGGTGGCCGTGGATCTCGCCAGCGGTGAGCCCCGATGGCGATTCGCTTGGGACCATGGCGGCGCTCTCAGACTCAAACGCCATGGCAAGTTGCTCTACCTCACGAGCACGACCAGCGCGCTCTCCGCGCTCGACGTCACGACGGGCAGTGTCGTGTGGCGAGTGCGCGATCGCCTACGTTTTTGCGGTTCTCCGGTCGTCGAGAACGATCTGTTGCTCGCGGTTGCGGGTGGCATGGGCGGCGCCACCACTCTGTACGCAGTCGATGCATTCTCAGGTGCGGTTCGATGGACGACGCCCGTGCCGGGACCGGACGCAGCAGGCGAACTACTCGTGGCCACTCACGACTTGGGTCAACCCGCGACGGTCGAAGGAGCTCCGATGCTCGCCGCGCGCAACATCCTGTTGCCCGTACGCGATCGCCACGGCGTTCGACTGGCCGCATTCGATCGCGAATCGGGAGACTTAGTATGGACGAGCGCAGCCACAGTCGCCCCAGTCGGAACCTCATGGTTGGTGATCGACGACGTGGTCTTAGGGAACACGCCAACAGGCGAACTCATCGGCATTGACGTGACGGATGGAACCCTTAGGTACCGCCACGTCCTCGGGCGTGTTCTCGAGGCAGACATCCCTCGCCGTCTAGAGCCCATCTTGCGATCAGGCGCAGTCTTCGTACCTCACACGGATGTCCGTATTTTTAGGCCTTCCGACGGCGCGTCTCTTGGATCAGTCGGGCCGTGCGAGGCGATTCCGGATTTGCTGCGAGTGGATGAACGGTGCGATGTGTTCGTTGCGGAGGAGAGTGGTCACATGGCTGCGTTTGGAGCTGGGGCGCGGCTGTCGATCGTCAGGTAAGCCCCCGTCGGTCAGAACATGAAGGTCGTTCGCGCGCCTAGTTCCCAGAGCGTGTGCGTGTCGCGATCAAACGGCGGCGATCCGATGTTCCCTGGCACGATGGCCGCGTTGGCGGCACTCCCACTCTTAGGTACCAGGTACATATTCCCATTGATGGAAAGCCTTAGATGCCGCGAGTGCCAAAAATTGAGCGCTGCGCCGAATTGGTAGATCTCGATGTTCTTCGCCAAGACACTCGGGTCGGCCGGGCCGGCTCGTGACGCTCCGTCGTAGGTTGCGTTGATGCCCGCGCCGAGGACTGCGATCTCCACACCTCGACGCTCAGGCAGTGTGGCGGCTCGAGCCAACTCCAAGTGATCGGCGTGCGGCGAACTCTGTGGCAGCGGTACCTCGGAGACCAGGCCTGCCATCTGAAGTGGCCATATTGAAGCCTCCGCGTACCAACCGATGCCTTGCATCCGACCAAGGCGATCGGTCACAGTCGATTGAAGTCCGTCCTGAGACTCTCGGGTGTCTCTCGATATCCAATAAGCTTCACTCCTAAGGAAGAAGCCCTTGATGGGCACCAGCAGCTCGAGACCCGCTCCCCATTGGAGGCCCGACGGGATCACATGCACTGTGCGACCTAAGTCATCGATGCGCGTGGGACGCCACATCGCAAAGCCTTGACCGGTGGTGATGGCAGACGTGTCCTCGGTTACGTCACGCGGGTGGCGCACGCCTGCTCTCGCGCTCACCCCGATCTGCAGTTGATGCAGAAGGTGGCCCGGTGTGCTGGCCCAAGGTCGCGTATAGAATCTGCCAATGCCGTCGAAGTGTCTTTCGAATACTCCGGGGCTGACACTCTCCGCGCCAAACGCGCCGATGTCCCAATGGGTCGTCTCGTATTGGCCAGAGCCATTGATGGATACACCCAAGGCTTTGCCTTGAGGTGCGACGAGACCGCGAATGGCGACATTGCGCTCCATCATCGCGAGCTCACTGGTGGCGGTGCGATTTTCGAGCGAAAAAGGCGCTTGAAACACACCGAGTGTGAGACCCAGTCCGCGTCCCGCGTCCAGTTTGACCCACGCGTCTGCGAGTGCGACGCGCGTCGAGGTCGAGTCTGCGCGTGTGCCATCGATGGCTGGATTGGCGACCAAGTCGAGGCCGACATCGAACGCCGCGCGCTTGAAGAACTCGCCACCGAGATCGAAGCGAGCTCGCCTCACGAAAAATCGCGTCGCGAGATCCGCGCCGGCGTCTTGAGGAGTAAGCGTGTCGGTGCCGGGGCCCCAAAACGAATGAGCGTCCAGGTCCAGTTGCGTATGAGGATAAAACCTAAGGGCATCCTTAGGGTCTCTTAGATAGACCAGCCCATCCTTCATTCCATACAGAGGCGGATCACTTAGATCGGCAGTAATGGGCGGTGGGTCGGCCTTCGCGCTTGCCGCAGCCGTGACGAGCGCTCCAACACAACAGGCGATCAAGAGTCTCATGCCTTGAACACCCGCTCGAAGAACTCGTTGCGAA
>JAYVXK010000945.1:0-3975 GCA_043785265.1 Myxococcales bacterium
CTCGCGCCGCGATCATCCCGAGGAGCCCTGCTTTTGGTGTGCTGGCGTTCACGATATGCGGACGCAGCGCCTTCAGCTCACGCGTCAACGCGATCAGCGCGCGCGGTCCTTCGGTCAGCCGAACATCTCGCGACATCGACACTGCGACGACACGCACGCCTTCGCGCTCCGCAACCATCTGCAGCTCCGGCCCAGGAGACGCGATGACTGTGACATCAAAGCCATGCTCACGAAGAAACGCGAGCTGACCGCGCAACAGGTGCCACGCCGTCGTGGGATGCGTGACGATGAAAACCAGACGATGGCGCATCGTGACTAAACTACTGGTTGGCGGTGGAGGTGTCGCCATGTTCAGCCACCTCCCGCAAAAAAGCGCGCCTCACGTGAACCTATTCACTCGGGGGATCCTTCGCTCCGCTCAGGATGACAACTTGGCCCCACCATCCACCCTACTTGCCATTGTTGTACGCCTCGTCGATGCACGCCAACCAACCGTCGTTGGCTCTCTATGAGCGTGCCCAACGCGCGATTCCCGCCGCTCCGATGTTTCACCGGGCACTATCCGACCCCGCGCTTCTTCCGCGCCTCAACGCGGCGGCGACGATGCTTGGCTATGGCTTGGTGTAAGGCCCGAGATCAGCCAACGGGCGAGCCTAGACCCGCAGCGCCGCGGCATTCCCAGCTTGCAGCTCGCACCACGCCGCCATGGCAAACGCATGCCACAGCAACTGGGGATCCCTCTGCGCCCACCCGCGCCACTTCCCTCCCCCGAGCTCCGTCGCCGACAAGATCCCATGCCGCTCGATCACCTTGCCATCAAACAACCGATCGCACACAGGCGCCAAGTGCCCACGCAGCCACTTCTCGACCGGAACACCAAACCCCTGCTTTTTCCGCCTCGCCAGCACCTTCCCGAAGCGCCGCTCATACAACTCGCGCAACACTTCCTTCCCATTGCGCCCAAGCGTAAACCGCGACGGCAGCCCCACACCCACCTCGGCGATGCGATGATCCAAGAGCGGCACACGAGCCTCGAGATGACGCGCCATGCTCGCGCGATCGACCTTCACCAGCATGTCGTTCGGCAGCGAGTTCAGCATGTCGCACACGATGTGCCGACGGATCTGCGACCCGCCTGCAGACTCGAACGCGCGCAAGAGCGGCACAGTGAATCTCTCCGAGTCAGCGGGTCTCGCGACGAGTGACGCCGTCTTCTCGAGTGACGCTACTTGAGTGAGCGCCACATACGCCTCGCCGTCGCTCCCGTGCAGTCCGCGTGCGATGCGCTTCGCTGTGCGGAGCATCTCGCCCACACGCGTCGTGCGATCGGTGCGTGACGGCAGTGACATGAGCGCGCGCGCAGACAAGTCGCGCAGACGCGGCGCGTGATTGACGATCTCTCTCACTGCGACGATTCGGTGCTTTTTATAGCCTGCAAATACCTCGTCGCCTCCGTCGCCTCCGAGCGCCACTTTGTGCGTCTTGGCGACCACCTTCGACAACAAATACGTGGCCAGACTCGACGAATCACCGAACGGCTCGTCATACGCCGCCATCGCTTCGGGCAGCGAGTCGCGCGCAGCGTCTTCGTCGAGCATCTCTACATGGATGGGCGCCGATAGGGCATTAGCTACTTGCTTTGCAAAGGGAGACTCGTCGAAACGTCTTTCGCGAAAGCCGATCGTGAATGCATGCACTGGCGAAGGGGATTGTCGCATCGCGTGCCAAAGCACGAGCGACGAGTCGATGCCTCCGCTCAGAAACGCGGCGATCGGAACATCGCTCTCCAGGTGCTCGGTCACCGCGCGACGCAGCAAGGGGTCTACGAGTTCACACGCTTCGTCGAGACTCGTCACCCTTCCCGCTTCACTCGAAGGCTCGAGCCTCCAATAGCGCGTCGTCTTGCGCTCGCCGGTCGACAGATTGATTTCCATCCGCGTGGCTGGCGCGAGACGCTTCACGCCTTGATAGATCGTCTCTTCGTTCGGAACATAGGCCCACGACAACATCGCGTGCGCTGACCCATGATCGATCGCAAAGAGGCGCTGCAGCCGATCGCGGATCGGCCCAAAAACACGGAGCTCCGAGCCAAACGCCAACGACTCGCCTGCGTCGGCGATGAATAGCGGTTTGATGCCAAAGCGATCGCGCGACAAGGTCACTCGCTTGCGACGACGGTCATGAATTGCGAACGCCCACATCCCCACGAGGTGCTGCTCGACACTCGCAGGATCGCGCTCGTACAGACGCAAGACCACCTCAGTGTCGCTGCGTGTCTTGAATCGCACGCCCTCGTCTTGCATTCGCTTGCGCAACGCAGGCGCGTTGTAGACCTCGCCGTTGTAGACGATCGCGATCTGCTGATCGTCCGAGAACATCGGCTGCTGACCGTGCTCCACATCGACGATCGCCAGACGCACCATCCCCAGCGCGACGTCGTCATGCACAGTCACGCCGCCGCCATCGGGACCGCGATGACGAATCGTCTCGCACATCGCCCCGACGACTGCTGAAGGATCCGAGACCCCCAACCGCAAGAACCCGGCGATGCCGCACATGCGATTATTGTCTTAGGTCTTTGACGACTTGCGCCACTTCTTCGAGTTCTGCGGGTGTGAGCGCCGAGCCACTAGGTAGACACAATCCGTGTTCGAACAACTCCTCGCTCACAGACCCGCCGATCGCTGAACACTCTGAAAACACGGGCTGCAAATGCATTGGCTTCCAGACAGGTCGCGCTTCGATGTCCACTTTGCCGAGCGCCAGACGAATGTCCTCACGCGATTTTCCAAACACATTCGCATCCACTTGAATGCACGTCAGCCAACACGTCGAACGACCCCAAGGTGCCTCTGGCGAAAAGCTGATGCCAGGCACTTCGGCAAAAGCCTTTCGATAGAACGCATTGTTCGCGCGCCGCTGACTCACACGCTGCTCGAGCACCCGCAGTTGTCCGCGTCCCACCGCCGCGAGCAAGTTGCTCAACCGGTAGTTGTAACCAATCTGAGAGTGTTGATAGTGCGGGCCAGGATCACGCGCTTGTGTCGCGAGGAAGCGCGCGCGGTCGGTGAGTTCTTTCTTGTGCGACATGAGCATGCCGCCGCCACCGGTCGTGATGATCTTGTTGCCGTTGAACGAGAAGACACTCATCGCGCCAAACGATCCTGCGCTCTTGCCTTTGTAGTTGGCGCCGAGCGCTTCGGCTGCGTCTTCGATCACCGGGACATCGTATTTCGAGCAGGCTGCGAGGATCGGATCGTAGTCCGCGCATTGACCATAAAGGTCCACCACGATGACGGCTTTGGGCAGTTTGTTTTTCTTCGCGCGATCGTCGAGCGCTTGTGCGAGCAGCGCGGGGTCCATGTTCCAGCTGGTGCGTTCGCAATCGACGAACCCTGGCTTGGCACCGACATAGGTGATCGCATTGGCGGTCGCGGCGAATGTGAGAGACGACGTGAGCACCTCATCGCCCGCGCTCACCCCAAGCATGACCAAACCAAGATGAAGCCCAGCCGTGCCAGCAGAGAGCGCGCACGCGTGCGGGACTTGAACGGTCTGCGCAAACTCTCTCTCGAAGGCGTCGACATGCGGACCGAGGGGAGCCACCCAGTTGGAGTCGAACGCTTCAATAAGTAAACCCCGCTCATCAGGTCCCATATGGGGAGGCGAGAGGTAGATTCGCGGCATGCCCGGCGTTGTAGCGCGCGAGTTGCCTCATTCGCCACCAAAAACCCGCGAATTTTAGGGGTTTTGTTATGAATTTCTCTTGCCTGCCCTGCAACGAAGTGGCAGATAGGCGCTCTCTTCCAGAGCCTCGCCCTGCATCATGCCCATAGCCCCCGAACGCAAAAGCCCCAAGACCCCTACCAAAGAGGAGCAAGGCTTCGACTTCGGCGCGCTCATCCACGGCATTCGTAAGCACTGGCCCATCGTAGTCGCGCTCACGATCCTCGCGAGCGGCATCGCGTTTTTGTA
>JAYVXK010000946.1:0-12561 GCA_043785265.1 Myxococcales bacterium
ACGTGCTTGCCAACGTATTGCGCCATGTTGCGGAGTGCCGCAGTGAGCGCTTCGATGCTCTCGAATTTGGCGGGAACGAGCTCGAGCTTGCCTTTGCGCTCGACGTAGATTTGATTGGGCCCGTTGATCATCACCTCGCTGACCGTGGGGTCCTCCAGGTACTGACGTACCGGACTGAGGAACTGCATGATCGTCTCGGCGAAGACTTCTGTCGGGATCAGCTGAGCGGTCATGGTTTTTTACTTTTCTTTCCAGAGTCAGCCGCACCGTTCACGCTGGCATCGGCGATCGCTTCTACCGTGTTTGCAGGGCCGATGAGAGTCGGAGCCCCGCCGTCCGTTGGATCGTTGGTCTTGTTCGAGATCGAAGGTACCTCTTTGAGCAGGGCTTCGCGCGCTTCGTCTGCGTGAGCGCCCTGTGGCGAGATACGAAGATACTCTCGAAACTGCGCGTCCGCTCCTATGAGGTCCTTTTGTTGTCGCAACACGACGCCCAAAAGGTAGTGCGGGTCGGCATCGTTGGGTCGCGCGGTGACGACACTCGTGATCTCGTCGTGGGCGTGGTCGGCATCGCCAACGGCCGCATAAATCGTGGCCAGCAGGTACCGGACCCGCGTGTCGTAGGGGTGCTTCTCCACGTAAGGTCGTGCGTATTCGATCGCCATTTCGAACCGGCCATCGCGCACGCAGACTTCCAGCAGCAGAGGCAGCACCTTTTTTTCGTCGGCACCTTTTTCGATCGCTGCGGACAGGTACTGCTCTGCACGTGTGGTGTCCCCGAGTGCCGCGAAGTTCTGACCTGCCGCGAAAAGATTGTCTGGAGTCTGCTCGCGGTCGGACTCACGGGCGTTTTTCACGCGATCGCTCTCGGCAGGACCACACGCGCCAACGCATGCGATCAACACTGCAGCGGCGCGCCATCTTCTAAACAGGCCGCCTCGGCTGACGGGCGACTCTGCGTCAAGATGAACCTGTTTGGTGCGCTCGATTCCCGAGAATCGAGGCACTACGACGCCGAGTGTCCGAGTTGTTGCTTGAGATTGCGCTCTTGCTCCGTGAGGTAGTCCACGTAGGGACCTTGCTTGCCCTGCAGCAACTCGAGCAACGTGCGTGCTTCTTTGTGCGCGCTGACGTTGTCTTTGACGTCGAGCGAATGCTTCATTCTCATGCGATGGGTGCGGTAGTCGTCTTCCATCTCTTTGCGGAGAGTCTTTGCCGCCTCCGCAGATGCTTGCGAGTCGGGAATGTCGCCGCCTTTTTTGAAACACGCAGCAGCGACTTCGTAAAGCGGCACCGCGTCTACGCCGTCACGAATGTGAAACGCGCGCCGCTCGCGTTTGTTGTCGGCGAGAGCTTTTTGCTGCTGGGCAAACGGTACGGCTTCCACTGGGGGTCTGTCGCAGGTGTCGAGCGGTCCGCCCCAGAGCGCGGGCACTTCTTCGGGGGCTTCCATTTCGCCACCGCCTGGTTGTGCAAACAGGAACAACGCCGCGCCAGCGATGCCCACCACTCCGA
Source organism: Myxococcales bacterium (assembly GCA_043785265.1). Taxonomy (GTDB): domain Bacteria; phylum Myxococcota_A; class Polyangia; order Polyangiales; family Polyangiaceae; genus JANYHY01. The sequence goes on from JAYVXK010000946.1 coordinate 1,515, forward strand.
CCAAGAGCACCAATGGGTTGCTCTTCTTTTCTTTCTTCTTGTCGGTCGACCCCACCGCGTCGGTGAGTGTGATGAGCATCTGCGAACTGCCCACCCCCAACATCGCGTCTGGTGGGAGTGGTGCTTGCGTGAAAGGCACACCGGCGATCGTCGGAGGCGGCTGAAACTGGAGGGCCTGTACGAAAACGCCCGCCGCGCCGACCTGCACGAGGACGTGTTCGACCGCGGCCTGGTCGACCGGTAGCCGAATCTCGCAGTGGGCGCCGCTGCCAATGAGCGCTCGCTCGGCCTCGACGGTGATCACTTCTTGCCGCCCGTTGGCGTGCACGATCTGGAATCGGAGAATACTCACCAAAGCCTCCTAGTTGTCCATCGAGACCATGACCTTCATGAGCATTGGGCCCATGATGAGGATCATGACGGTGATGAAGACGAGCATCAGCGGACCAACCATCGCGACGCCTGCTTTGGCGGCGAGTTCTTCTGCACGGACACTGCGTCGCGTACGCGCGGAGGTCGCCTGAATCTGGAGGACGTCCGCGACCGGATTGCCACGTTCCTCCGCTTGAATGAGAGCGCCCGTGAACTCTTTGACGACGTCGACTGGCGCCCGTTTGCAAAACTCGATCAGGCACTCTTTGCGCGTGCGACCGAGTTGCAGGCTCTGCAAGATCAGCGTGAATTCTTCGACGAGCGGATCGTCTGGGTTGCTTGATTTCTCGACGACCTGGCGGACCGCGCCCGGAAAATCGAGTCCAGCCCCCATCGCCAACGCCATCAAGTCGATCGTGTAGGGGAGACCACGGCTGACCGCTTTGAGACGGTCCTGTGCGATACCTGTAATTTGCATGTAAGGCACCGCGCAGCCGACAGGTCCGCCCACGATGACCATCATCAAGCCGCCTGCGTGCAAACCAAAGCCGATGATCGCTCCGGCAATGAAACCACCGATGCCGCCGACGATGATGAGAGCAAAGAACTCATCGCTCGTGAGACCGAGAAAGTCGCCGGCGTAGCTGATTTGCTCGTCGAGCTTGTTGCGCGCATCTTCGCTCAGCACGCCGCTCACTCGCACACCAAGCCAACGCACGAGCGGCTCCAGCGAAGGCCACATCCCGTCGCCCGTGAGGGCCCGCTGGCGCTTGAGTCCGCGCAAGCCCAAGCGTGCTGCGAGTCGCGTCGGCGCGCTTGCCACTCCATAGATCGCCAGAAAAATTGCGAGGCCGATCGCGCCGATGAAGCAGTTGCGCAGCAGCATGTAGTTGAGTTCGATCATATGTCCACCGCCAAAATCTTGCGTGCGGCGACGAGCGCGCCAATCCAGCAGGCCGTCGCAATCCCCGTGAGCAGGTACCCAAGCAGACTGTCTTGGAGCGGATCGAAGAACCCGGGCTGGAGCAAACTCATGACCACGATCAGGCCAAATGGTAGGGCACCGATGACCCACAGCTGCATCTTGCCTTCTGCGGTCTTCGTGCGGACGACGCCCTCGAGGCGTTGCATCTCGCGCAGACTGAGCGCGGTGGTCTCGAGCACTTTGCCGAGATTACCGCCGACTTGACGACCGATGAGCACCGCGCTCAACGCAGAGTCGACCGAGCGGCTCCCGATCCGCGCAGCCATGTGCAGGAGAGCTTGATCAAGTGTGCTGCCGACTTTCATCTCTTTGGTCGCGAGCTCTACTTCTTCGCGCATCGGCGGCTGCAAAATTGGGACGACCGAGTTCAGCGCGGCGCTGATGCTCGGAATGGCTTTGAGCGCGTTTGCAAGAGCGAGCATGAACGTGTCGAGTTGGAACTCGAGCGCGGTCTTGCGTTTTGCGCGCTCTTGCTCGATCCAAACATACGGAGCAATCGCGATCACGATCGGCCACAGCGGGAAGAGCGGCAGGCCATCAGGAATCACGAACTCGACGAGGAAAACACCCGCGAGGATGCTGATTTGAGTCGTCGCGACGAGACGGCCTGGGGTCCAGATGAACATCGTGCGCAGCTTGCGCTCGATCATCGATGTGTATCGTGACCAGTAACGGTGTCCCGGACCGTCGCGATCGCCGACGGCCGAGTTGACCGCGATGAAGATGCCGACGGCGACGAGCGCGACGCCACCCCACTTCATGATCATCTCGAGGAGGACTGGGTCCAGGCCGTTCATAGGTAGGGCTCTCCCTTCTTGACGAGGTTCATGACGATGAAGTCCTGCAGGTACGAGGGCAGATAACCTGTCGCGCGGTGTTCGCCGACGACCTTACCGTTCGGACCCGTGCCTGTGCGCACGAACTCGAAGATGGGTCGGACCTCGATGTCGCCGTTGTCGTCGATGCCGATGACTTCGGTGATCGCAGTGACTTTGCGTGCGCCGTCCGAGAGGCGCGACTGCTGCACGATCAGGTGAACGCTCGACGCGATTTGTTCGCGGATCGCGCGAAGTGGCAAGTCGACGCCTGCCATGAGCACGAGTGTTTCGAGGCGGCTGATCGCCTCCGGCGGCGAGTTGGCGTGGGTCGTCGTGAGTGAGCCGTCGTGACCCGTGTTCATTGCCTGGAGCATGTCGAGCGCTTCACCACCACGGCACTCGCCGACGACGATGCGGTCTGGACGCATACGCAGCGCGTTCTTCACGAGATCGCGAATCGTGTATTCGCCCCGTCCTTCGAGGTTGGGCGGGCGAGTTTCGAGTGACACGACGTGCGGCTGTTTGAGCTGCAACTCGGCCGCGTCTTCGATCGTCACGATGCGTTCGTCGACGGGAATCGCGCCGGAGAGACAATTGAGCAACGTGGTTTTTCCGGAGCCCGTGCCACCGCTGATGACGATGTTCTTCTTCGCGTGCACGCTCCGCACGAGAAAGCGCCCCATGCGCTCGGTGAGCGCCCCGAACTTGGTCAGGTCGGCGAGCGTCAGCGGCGTGCGCGAAAACTTTCGGATGGTGATGCATGCGCCACGGAGCGCGATGGGACGAATGACTGCGTTCACGCGCGATCCGTCCTTGAGGCGGGCGTCCACCAATGGCGAGGACTCGTCGATGCGGCGACCCAGCGGGGTGACGATGCGCTCGATGACACCACGCACGCGATCGTCGTCGGTGAAGGTGACCTCACTCAGGGTGAGCTTCCCCTTTTGCTCGATGTAAATCGTTTGCGGGTCGACGACCATGATCTCGCTGATCGTCGGATCGGCCAAGAAGCGCTCGAGTGGACCGAGGCCGAGAGCTTCATCGGCGAGTTCACCGATGAGTTTGTCGCGATCGGTGTCTGCCGGGATTTTGCCTGCGGTTTCGAGTTGACCCACGATACGCCGCAGAGCGTTCAGCACCTTGGGACGCATCGACGCTTCTTCGAGCTTCGACGCGTCGATCGTCGCGAGGTCGAGGTGCTCGAGCAAGAACTTGTGAATCTCGCGGCGCAGCGCGACGTCACGCTCGCGCAGCTTGCGTTTCGCGTCTGCTGCGTTGAGATCGGCTTGCGCATTAGCCTGCTGCGGTTCGCCTTGCGGCGCTTGCCGCTGCTGCGATTGCTGGACCTGACCGTTCTGGCGAGAACGCTGCCGGGTCTGCATGTCGTTGGGTTGTCCAGAGGCAACCGGGGATGCGGTCATGTGCATCTTGCCGCCTTGGCCTGGCGGAGCCGGCACGCGCTGCTGCTGTTGTTGCTGCTGTTGCACCTGATCGGCAGGCATCATGTAGACAGTGAAGTTTCCGACGACGATTGGCGTACCAAAGGGCACATCGATGGCTTCGCGGCGCAGCAACCGATCACCCGCGAGCGTGCCATTGGTCGACACGTCTTCCACACGCAACGACTGCGGCCCGACGTGCACGATGACGTGCTGGCGCGAGACCAGATCACTCTCTAATCGCAGAACGCAGTTGGGATGCCGACCGATCGAGATCGGTCCCGTCGGCTGGAATACTTCGCTGCGCTCCTGACCATCGTCAGACTGAACGACGACCTGAACGTTCACGAAGACCTCTTACTTTGCCGCCGGTGGAGTCCGGTCGAACGTATTGACTGAGTCGATGTCGCCTGAATAATCCTTGTACTGGGCGAGTGCTGTCTTGATCAGCTCGAGCGATGACTTGGGCACGGTCTCGACGACACTTGGAATGACGAACATGGCATTCTCGACATCTTGCTGCTTGTCGGAGTGACTGCCAAAAAGCACACCGAGCACGGGAATCTGACTGAGCAAGGGTAGCCCGTTGACGTCGTGCTGACGGTTCGCGCTCTTGATTCCCGCCAAGATCAACGCCTGGCCGAGCTTCAAGTTCACGAGAGTCTCGAGGTGATTGATGTTGCGTCCAGGCAAGTCGCCGCTGGCGGTGGTGGCTGGCGCAGTGAGATCGCTCACGTCCCCGACGACTTTGATCTCGATCTCGCGCGAGTTCGAATCATAGCGAGGCAATACGGAGATGTTCGTGCCGAAGGCGATCTTCTGCACGCCGCTTGCTGCGTTGAAAGCAAACTGGCGAAAATTGACTTCGCCGCCGCTGTTAAAGGTCGCCTCTGTGCCGTTCGACGTGATGATCGATGATTGCTTGAGTACGCGCGCCCAACCGTTGCGCGCTGCAATGTCGAGGCGCGGAAGCGGCTGATTCTGGATGCTTGCGGTGGCTGTCTGCGCCGCGCGTTGAATGAGGTCGTACGTGAAGTTGGTTTGGACGACCGTGTCGCCACCAATCGATCCTGGATAACCAATACCCACCGCGTAGCTCGAGTTGCGATCGTATTGGACGAAGAAAAAGTCGATGCGAATCAGAAGGCGTCGATCGCCAGCGCCTGATCCGACGCCGACCAAGTTTTCGACCTGACCCGGATAGAGCAAGGTGATCTGTTGAATGCGTCGCAGCTGCGATTCGGTCGTGACGCCGCCTTCGAGGAAGAAGCGACCACCGACGCGACGAATGCGCACGCCCGTCTCGCCCTCGAGCAATTGCTGGAGCTCGTGGTAGACGACCTCTGGGGATTTCGTGGTGACGTTGATCACCCAGGTGACCTGCGAGTTGTCGTTCTTGATGAGCACGAGAGTCGTGGAACCGGCTTTTTTGCCGGTGATCAGGAACTGACCGGTAGAGTCGGCGAATCGAACGTCGATGAGACTTTGGTCACCCGGCAGGTAATTTTTGATGTCTTTGCCAGGGATGCTCTTGGTCTCGTTGACGGCAAGGCCAAGCTCTTCGCTTTGACCGCCTGTGCTCGTCGTGCCGCTGCCCGTGCTCGGGTTGCCACCGCCACCACCACCGCTTGGTCGCTGCGCTAGCGCATCGCGACTGGTGGCAACGAGCGCTGATGAAACAGCGAGCGCGGCAAACAGAACCGCGCGAGAGATTCGTTTTCGACTACCCGCACCGAATCTCACTGGCGTCCTCCTGGTCCAACGATTGTGGGGTTGCCATTTGCGCCCATGACCGTCGTGATTTTGTCGTCTCGGTTGAAAATAGTGGAGCTGACGCGCGGCAAATTGTTCGCGATGCTGTTGTCGTCCGGATTGCGGAGCGCGACTGAAAGCGAGCCTTTTTCCGTGGCAACAGCGAGCTTCTGCGCTTCGTCGAGGGTGAGACTGATCGAGAGGATCGACTCGGTCAAGCGTTGGTCCTTGTTGCGCGCATCGGCCGTCTCCGGCGAAGTGTCGTAGCCCGAAGCGAGCACGAGCACCTTTTGAAGGATGACGAGCGCACTGCGAACTTCGCTACCAGGCTCTGTAAGTGTGACGAGGATGTCCACATAGTCGCCAGGCTTGACCATGCCCGCAGACGTTTCGTCGCGGCGTGTGCGAACCGAGACTGCGCGATGCCCAGGCAGAATGAGCGATGCGAGATCTCGTCGCTCCTCGTTCGCCGTCGCTAGGTCGGTCCACATCAGTGTCTGACCTGCTTGGATCGTGGTGCCCAAACGCAGCCCTAGAACTTTGGACTTCTCGACCTCGCGGATCGCGCGCGGTTCGAGGTAAGCCGTCGGCACCTCGTGTGTAGACAGCGCGTCTTCGGTGATTGGCTTGCCGTGCTCCATCGGTTTCACCGCAATGAGCAGTTTGACCTTGTCGCCACCCGAGGCCTCGCGTTCGAAGCGCTTCAAGTACAAAACCAGCAGAACAACGCCGACCAATGACACGGCGAGAGCGATGAGTAGGGCACGTCGATCCATGTTGGGACCCCAAGCTACCCGCCTTCGTTGCTTTTGGGAACAGCTGTGGACGAGCCGCCCGAAGTCACATGTTGGAGCCCAAACCAAGCCCCGACAGACTACTTGACGGATGCGTAGCTCAAAGCGGGCGTGGGCCGTTGTGGATGACAGTGCGAGGGATGACCCTCACGATGGTGCGCCGCTTCTGAAACGGTTGATCGACCACGTAGACATCGTCCTGATCTTTGACGAGCACGGTCAGGTTCGGGTTCTGCGGTTGCAACAACTCGTTCGACTTGTCACTCGTATCAAGAGTGAACTGCAGCTGCTCACCGGGTTTGCCCGTGACGAAGAAGTGCGCTGCGCCGGCGCCGTCCGTGCGTGCGACTTCTCGGTTGAAGTACATGACAGGCAGATTCGGTCCGCCCTCGGCTCGCACCGCGATCACGACTTTTCGCTTGGAGGGCGAGCAGCGCACTGTGCCGCTCATGATCTTGCCGTCTGCCAATCTGCTGAGTCGCACGCTCGTTGGCGTCATCGGCGACGAGTAGTCGGTGGGGCACTTGATGTAGAGGTCGAACGAATCGCCTTCGGCACCTTTGAAGGTCAACGTGGCCTTTCCAGTGGCGTCGGTCGTTCCGACTTCTTTCCCCGATCGGGTGATGGTGACGCCCCCGACGGGCACGCCCGGATCCGACTCCGCTTTGACTTCGAACTTGAACTCGGGAAGCGGCGGATTCGAAACGTTGCCACAACCAGCAGACGCGACGAGTACGACGAGCATGGGGAGGAGGCGCATCGACAAACGATAGCATCCAAATCGAGGGGCGCCGCAACGCCTGGTCAAACTTCCTTATGATAACGTTGCGCGTCCTTGGGCGAACGAGAGCGAAATTCCGTCGCCGCGCGGACGGCACGTGTCCAGCTTCGCCGGAGCGCGGTCTACGCCAGGATGCGGGTTTTGCGACCTGCCGAGTGGGTGCTCGTTTGCTTCGTGGCGTATGGCCTCTGCCGGGTGCTTTTCGCGAGCAACTTCAGGTTCCATCTGCCCGACCTGCCCCGGACCGACATGCTCATCACCTTCTTGGGCATCCTCACTGCTCGTCTCGCGGTGAGTTACCGCAAGCTGCCGTGGCCCGATCCCTCCATGGCGCGCCGCCATTGGTTCATGCTCATCGCATTGGCAATCCCGTCGACCATCATCGTCGTCGGTCGACGCAGTGTGATCTTCCACAGGCACTCCGGCGGGACGCTCCCAGGGGTCGTCGAGGCTGTGCACGGACTCACTTATGCGCTCGCGTTCACCGTCGTGCCGCCGCTGTTTTTTTGGCTGTTTTTGGGGCTGCGGCAGAAGCGCATCGAAGATCTCGATCGCCCGAACCTGCTGCGTGATCTCGCGAGCACGCTCGGCCGTGCGGCGCGCGACTGGTTGTCGCCGCTCGCTTTGATTTTCGCGTACGGCTTCATGGGTGCCGTACTCGAGAAGCCGTTGATCGCCGATCAAGACGACCTTCTTGCGCGCATCGACATGTTTCTCTTCTTTGGGCACAGCCCGAACCTCCTCGCCGAGCGATTGATTCATCCCGCTCTCTCGGAGTGGTTCGCGGCCGCATATGTTTTCTATGCGTTCCTGTTTCCACTCGCGCTTGGCATCGTCTATGCGAAAGACGAAGAAGGCTTCAAACAGGTCTCTTTCGCGCTCACCTTCACGCTCGCGGTCGGCTATGTCGGTTACACCTTGGTGCCCGCGCAAGGGCCGCTCTTTTTGCAGCACTTCGAGGTGCCGCTCGATTTCTACTACTTGGGAATCATCAAAGAGGAGTTGATGGATCGCACACGCGTCCCTCGCGATTGCTTTCCCAGTCTCCACACTGCAGCGTCGCTCGTGCTCTTCTGGGGGTTGGCGCGCTCGTCCCGGATCTCGGCAATTGTCATTTCACCGTTGGTGTTGTCGATTCCGTTCGCGTGCATCTACCTCCGCTACCACTACGTCACGGACGTGATCGCGGGGGTCGTCCTCTTCGTGATCGCCACACGCCTCACCAAGCGCCTATTTCCAGCGCCTCCCGCCCCCGTTCTGAGCTAGAGCAACCGCGTGACATTCTCGCGCTCCGAGATCGGCGTCGTGATCGGCATCTTCGTGGTCATCGCGACGATCAACGCATGGTTTCGCGTCAAAGCGATGGGCGCGTCCGAACAGCAACGACAAGAGGAATCCGCACGGCGCGCTGACGCAGGCCTCGACGCGAGTCTGCACTAACCGCGTTCTCTCAGGTGAAGGCGCCTTTGACTTCGGGTTTGGTGAGCAACACGAACGACCAGATGCCGAGAGCGAGACCGAACGGAATGTTGAAGCAACTGACGACCGCGGCCGCGAAACACAGACCGTAGCTTCGCATCCTAAAGAGATTGCGCGCGGCCAAGATCAAGAGCGTGAGCTTCACGATCAAGAGCAACTCGGCGAACGCAAAGATCACCGTCATGAAGCCACCGACCGCCATCGCAGCGCTCGCGTCATCGCCCGACATCGAACTGCTCGCGTCTGCCACGACGGCAACGACGAAGATCAAGTAGAGCGGCAGCATCAGCGCCGCCAAGCCGACGAGGCACGCGTACACGATGTACGCGTAGGCAAGCGGCTTCACGGTCTCCGCTGGATTGGTATGCCACTGCGGAGGCAGAGCTCCGGGCGGATACGCCGGCGGATAGCCGTAGCTCATCGCACGTGCTCTTTGGCTCGTTGCAAAGCGAGATCGATCATCACTTGTTGCTCGCGCGGATCGGCCCAGCGACGCCGAGCGGACTCACTCAGTTGATCGAGCGGATCGAAGTACGTGAAAAACTCTCCGCGCTTGACGCTGGGCGCGGTGAACACGCTGATTCCGCTCTCGCGATCGTAATACTCGAACGAGTGCGCGTCGCGTTTGCCGCCGCCACCAGGTGCGTCGACGACGAACACGGGCGTGTTGAACCCGGCGGTCTGGCCGCGAATGTGTTTCTCCAAATAGAGCGCAGTATCGAGCGTCGTGCGCAGGTCTTCGACCCCTTTGACCAGATCGTGCACGTAGACGTAATAGGGATGAACGTTCACGTGACCGAGCCTCTTCACGAGCAGGCCCATGATCTCGGGTGTGTCGTTGACGCGTCGCTGAAGCACGGACTGATTGCGCGTAAAAATGCCGCGTTCCATGAGGCGATTGAGCGCCCGCTCGGTGATGGCGGTGATCTCTTTCGGGTGATTGAAGTGCGTATGAAGGACGACCTCTTTGTGGAGCTTGCGACCCTTCTCGACGATGCGCGTGAGCGCGTCGAGCCACGGGTCGTCCGTGAGGAGTTTCATTGGCATCACCGCCGGACCCTTGGTCGCAAAGCGCATGCGCTTCACGTTCGGCATCGCGAGGAGGGCGTCACCAATCTCTTCGAGCTGAGACGCGCGCAATTGATACGCGTCACCACCACTGATGACGATATCTTCGAGTTCGGGCCGTGAAGCGATGTACGCGTACGCGCGCTTCCACCGCTCGTCGCTCACCTTGAGATTGACCTTCTCGACTTCTTCGGTGTCGACGCCAACCGCGTAGCTGCGTGTGCAAAACCGGCAATAAACAGGGCAAGTATCGAGCGGCAGAAACAACGCCTTGTCTGGATAACGATGCGTGAGCCCCGGCACTGGCGCGTCTTGTTGTTCGTGCAACGAGTCGAGATTCAGCTTGGGATGATCGGGCAACAAGCGCGACTGCACCGGCACGAACTGAATGCGCAGAGGGTCCGCGTAGGGATCGGTCCAGTCGATGAGCGAGAGCAGATAGGGCGACACGCGCACGCTCATGGGCGCGTGCCTGAAGCCTTCTTCGGCGTCCGCGACGAACGCAGGCGTCACCAAGTCCTCGAGCGCCTTCAGCAGCTTCGCGACATTGGTGATGGTGTTCTTGGCTTGCCAGTTGTGGTCGAGAAAAGTCTTCTCGTCGATCTCGCGGTACGCGGGGATCCGCTGCCAAAAAGGACCATCGAGCAATTGTTTGTGCTCGAGCGTCGACGGATCGACAGCCGGTTTTTTTGCGACGATGGGGTCGACGGGCAGAATGTGCAGCGCGGTGGACATGGGCTTGGGTGCTTTTCCCATTTGCAGGCGAGTGTTGCAACCAGGCCCCCGTCCCCGTCCCCGTTAATGGCGTTTGCGGGCGGCGTCGCTCATTTCGCGGACTGCGATGACGAGGTCCAATGGCTCGATTGCGCGCGCGGTCCCGCCCATCGAGAGCACCCAACGCGCCAAGGCGCGGACTTCTCCAATCGGGAGCGAGACGCGGACGCGGCCGTCGGGGGCTGTGGCGATGCGCTGAGACGGATGGAGCTTGCGGGCGCGGATGGTCGGGGCTTCGGTCGCGTCGACTTCGATGAGCGCGCGGCGTGGATCGGGCCGGCCGAGGACACCGCAAATCGGGTGGATGTGCGATGCGGCGTCGAACTCTGGAGGCAGCGTAAAATGGCTCTGCGAGACCTCCGTGGACTCTACGCGTTCGAGCTCGAGGACACGCACGCGAGTCGTTCCTTCTTCTCGCACCAAGCAGCGCACGTCTCCGCGGTCGATCGCGATCGCGAGTGGCTGACATGTCAATCGTTGCGCCCGATCGCTGTTGGGGGCGCGGTAACGCACGGTCACTTCGCGCAGCTCGGCGATGGCTCGAAAGAGGTCGTCGAGTTCTGCGCTGCGCTGCCCATACGCTCGTGCGGGACCGTGCGCGAACACCACGCGTTCCTCGAATCGTTGGCCGTCGCGAATGTCGACTCCCTGTTTGGACCGCAGCGGGCGTTGAGCGAGATGCAACAACTCACGAAGCGCGACATCCATCTCGTCGAAGAGCGCCGAGCCGCGCAGTGCCTCGAACGCGCCGCGCACGGCGAACAGCAAATAGGCCTGCGTTCTGC
>JAYVXK010000947.1:0-3968 GCA_043785265.1 Myxococcales bacterium
GCCGCATCGGCGCCGTTCGACTTGCACACAGTGGTCGACGCACCGCCGCCTGCCGATCTCGTGCGCTTGTCCAAACTCAAACCTCTCGCACAAGGACCCGTGCTTGCGACCGATCCAGTCACATACGGCGATGTGCGACTGCTCTTTGCTGACCGCGTGTGCTGGATGCGTGCAGCCGACCATCTCGCTACGGCGACGTGCACGCCCATCGTTGCGGCAGCAGACGGCTTCGAGCACGTGCTGGCGAGCAGCGAGGACGGTGCGCCCCCGGTCGTCCTCCCACGCGGAGACACCGGCATCGTTCACGCTGACGGGACAGCGTTCATCCTCGGGCAAGGCGATCCCTACACAATCATCAAGAAGACGACTGATGGCAAAGTCACGCGCATGCCTTTTGGACGACCGGCCGGAGAGAACATCGCTGCGATCCAATTGGTGGGGGACGCGCTCGTGTGGACCATCGGGACGACGACTGATCCATGGGGCGACTATTACGGCGGCGGTGGCTATGCGCCTTATGGCGGCTACTACTCCGTCAACATGTTCGCGCGCACGTTGAGCGCCACGGGGCAACTCGGTGCGACCAGCGACATCGGTCCGCCTTGGGGCACCGACGTCGGCGGCGCACTCGTGGGCTGCCACACGAGCGAAGCCCTATTTTTCAAGATGAACGAAGCGCTCTTGCCTCACACCAAAAAAGAAGGTTGGGGAGCGTTTGTCGCAGCGCCGCGTGGCATACCACCGATCGCAGAGTCGATGGTCTGCTCGGGAACGGAGACCCAGATCCTTGGCCTCACCGATGCGTCACTCGGGGCGCCATCAGTGCAGCAGACTCACTGCACCAACACGAGTTGCTCGGTGGCGACTGTCTCGATCGACGCACCCGGCGCTTATGTGAACACCGTGCGCGACCTCTCTGCGGTCACTGCGCTCGGCGAACCGATCGTCGTCGTGCGCGAGTCGAATGGTCTGCGCGTTCGCGTCGCACGACTGACCGATCTCCCAAGCACGCCCGATCGCGTCTTGCTCGATGGCGACGACAACCAACCTGGGAGCGAATCGGTGAGGCACGTGTCGCTGTACGGTCGCTCCGGCTCAGGCGGACCCATGGCTGTGCTCGTCGTCTCCGCCGACAAGGGCACGTTCGCGTTCACGGTCGAGGTGTCTGGTAAGGTCACGCCGATCGACATCAAGTAATCCTCGACGTGAGGCGTGCTAACAGATTCGTTGATGTCTGCTCGCCTCTCTTTGTTTCCCGAGATTGAGCCGTTCGACGTTGGCATGTTGGCGACGACCGGCGGCCACAAAATCTATTACGAGCAATCTGGCAACCCGAAAGGCAAGCCAGCGGTCTTCTTGCATGGCGGACCAGGCGGTGGCAGCGATCCGAAACAACGCAGGTTTTTCGATCCCAACGCGTATCGCATCATCGTGCTCGATCAGCGCGGTTGCGGGCAGAGCACACCGCACGCCTCTCTCGAAGAGAACACCACCTGGCACTTGGTGAGCGACATCGAAGCACTGCGCACCAAACTCGCGATCGAACGTTGGCAGGTCTTTGGCGGCTCGTGGGGATCGACACTCGCGCTCGCCTACGCACAAAAACATCCCGAGCGTGTCACCGAGTTGATCTTGCGCGGCATCTTTTTGCTCCGCAAACGCGAGATCGATTGGTTCTATCAAGAAGGGGCAAGCCGTCTCTTCCCAGACGCATGGGAGGAGTACCTCGCCCCGATCCCCGAAGCGGAGCGCGGCGATCTCTTGCGTGCATATTACACTCGTTTGACGAGCGACGATGCGAGTGTGCGACTGCGAGCGGCCAAAGCGTGGAGCGTGTGGGAAGGCAAGACGAGTTGCCTCGCGCCGAACCCGGAGCTCATCGCCAAGAACGGTGAGGACGAATACGCTCTCGCGTTCGCGCGCATCGAGTGCCACTACTTCGTCCACAACGGCTTCTTCGAGCGCGACGACGATCTGCTCGCGAATGTGCATCGAATCCGGCACATTCCTGCGGTGATCGTGCAAGGCCGCTACGACGTCGTCTGCCCTGCCGAGAGTGCGTGGGCGTTGCATCGCGCGTGGCCCGAGGCGGAAATGCACATCGTTGGCGACGCGGGTCACGCGGCGCTCGAACCCGGCACGCTGCATCAACTCGTGAGCGCAACGAATCGCTTCGCGCGCTGATCGAGTATTGACGCATACTCGCTGCCGCGCTCATGCAGACCGGTCGTGATTTTCGACAAGAGCACACGCTCGCCACTGGTGAGCGAGTGATTGTTCGTCACATCCTGCCCACGGACGCGGAGCCGCTCACGCGCGCGTGGAACCAGCTGTCTCCGGAGTCGCGCTACCGCCGATTCTTTGGCGCAGTGGGCTCGCTCGACAGCGCGACTCTGAAATATCTCACGAACGTCGACGGAATCGATCATGTCGCGATCGTCGCGTTTTGCGAATCACTCGACCTCAAAGACGAACGCGGCGTGGGCGTTGCGCGCTTCGTGCGACTCGCGGACGCAAAAGACACCGCGGAGATTGCTGTGGTGGTCGTCGATGACATGCAACGCAAGGGCTTGGGAGCCCTCCTGATCAAAGTGGCCGTGCTCGCCGCCCAAGAGCGTGGCGTCATGCGCTTTCGAGGCGAAGTCCTCGCAGAAAATCGCCCCGTGATGACCCTACTGGACGAAGTCGGCGCGAAGCGTGTGGCAGAGTCTGGCGGCGTGGTGGCGTTCGAGATCGATCTGGCCGACACGACGACCAACGTCCTTCAAAAAATGCTCCGCGCCGCAGGCGAGCAAGTGGCCACGTTCATTCGCAGGTTGGTGCCGCCCATCGACCCGTGACGCTTGCGAAAAATCATGGTCGCAGGCCCTTGCTTGCTCATCGGAATTCCCCGGCGAGACGAGTTTTTCGTCACCACAGCGAAAAGCGGAATGAAGTTGTTGATCCATCCGCCTTCCTTCACGAACGGCAGCGCGGCCGCAGGGATCGCGCCGCAGAGGAGCGCGAGCCAAGTCGCCGTACGGCAGCTCAACACGCGCCGCGCACGCGCAACGAGCTCGATGTCTAAACGCTCGGCTGGGGACGCGCGTTCGCGTAGCGCGCTGGCGTCACTCCGACGATGCGTCTGAAGTGGCGCGTGAGCTGGCTCTGATCATAGAGCCCGACGCGTGGCGCAAGCTCGGACGCGCGCACCCCCTGCGAAAGCAGCTCCTTGGCGCGCTGGATGCGAAGGTGCGTGAGATACGCGTGAGGAGGCATGCCGACTTGCGCTCGGAACGCGCGGCAAAGGTGGAACTTGTCGAGCGCGGCGTAGGTCGCGAGATCGTCGAGCGTGATCGACTCGGCGAGCCGCTCACGTAGATAGTGCATCGCGTGCCGCACCGGCCGCGTGTGATGCGGACTCGCGTTGCTCACACGCGCGAACGTGGCGATGGCCTCGGCGAGAGCGACCTCGAGCGACAACCGATCCGCGCCGGCACACACCGCGTCGTGGAGCCTTTGGAACGGCGCCGCGCGGTCGTCGCCCGCTTCGAGATGCGGCGTCGCGATGACCTTGCCTTCCTCGCGCACACGCGCGACATCCTGCGCGGGCAGCACGACGACAGTGAAGGTCGTCACACCGTCGTGGGCGAGATCGCGATGCACGTCGCCGGGCTCTTTCACCAAGATCGAGCCGGGCGCGCTCCGCCAAACCTTGCCGCGTCCCCACGATTCGGGACGCCCGCGTTCGATGCGTCCGACGGAGTAGTGGTGCTTGAGTCTCACATCGAGCGACGCGGTCGTTTCGCGAAACGCGCGCAAACCAGGCACCGAAACGGAGAGGTCGACGGAGTCCACCATCTGCAGAGCATAAGACGCTCCCGCGGGCGTGGCTTGGGCATTCTTGGCAGAGAGATCGCGCCAAGAAACGCCAAGCTCGCCAGCAGAGGGCGGCTTACATCGAGGACATGCATGACAAGCTCGTTGCC
>JAYVXK010000948.1:0-3963 GCA_043785265.1 Myxococcales bacterium
TCGCGTCGAGTGTCACGAGAGGTGTGCCTGCGTCCAACCCAGAGAGCTGCGCCGCGAGCATGTCGAAGTGCGCGGGCGAGTCATGAACCACACTGTCCCAAAACGGGTGGTCGGTGTGAATCGTGAGCTGACCTACCACTGACGTGTTCGACTTGAACGCGATTCCGCGCTGGTGCTCCTCACCCGTAAAGGGCTTGGCAGGATCATTGTCCGGGTTCTGTGCGTTGACATAAGTGGTGGGAGACCCAAAGCAGAGTCTGAAGTTCAGGCTCTTCGGCATCGAACTGAACGGTGGCGTGTTTTCCCTGCAATTTTGCCCTTTGAAGGTCGCCGTTCCCACGTACAAAACCGTGCACCCACGCGCGACCATGTCCTGATAGTCCGCGATCGCCGCTGAACCCAGGTTGACGTTGTAGGCATCGAGAGTTGCCGCGGTCAGCGCAAAACCAAACGCGTAGCGCGTGCCATCGGTCTTGAACGCCGCGTTGCCATTCTTGTTTTGAGTGCTGAGTGCGGCGATGGCAACGGCGCGCTCTCCCGCACCACCCTTCCCATTGAGGTAACTCGGATCATCCCTGTGCAAGTCGATCGCCCAAGGGCCATCTGCCTGGGCGAGCACTCCATCCGTCTGCGCTTGATCGCCCGGTGCTTTGTCTGGATTGTCACTAAGAGTGACCTTGTCGACCGTGACCAAGAGCCGGTCGAACTTGACCTCCCAGCCATCGACGAACGCAGGATCATTCGGCTGCGCGGGCGGGAATGCATAACCACCCAAGGCAAGCACCTCTCCCGAGGCCGTGATCAAGATCCCCGCTGCACCAGGATCACTCGGCGCGACGAAGTGCTTGGTGAAAGGAAGATCGGAAGTCCCCGAGTCGCTGCTCGCGTCGAACGTGGGCATCGCATCGGGTAGCGACGCATCAGGGTGTCCGCGCGGTTTGATCTCGTCTCCCGAACAGGCGGTGACGACACAAAACACGAAGGTACTGATGTTGGTGCGCCGCTTCATGAACCTTCCTACTTGAGAGCGAGCCATTGAAATTGATACAGGTCGCCCGCCGAGCGAAGCGCTTGATACAGGCTGATACTGGGCTGATCCGAGCTGTCGTCGGCAAACCCATACGCGAGCGGGCTCGTCGAAAATTGATGCAACTGCGAGAAGTCGACATTGATGAAGAGCTGGCGCGGGTCGATCCTGAGCACCAGTGTGCCGCCCTGTGTGGGGGTTAGATCAGCCGGGATGGGAGAGACAATCCGTTCCTTGCAAATCGGGTGTGCGGAAGGTTGGGAAGGATCAGACACCGCAGCGAGACGATTTTTACCAATCGTCAATTTGCCGGTGAACGGCCAAGACGATCCATTCTGGTCGGCGGTCCCCGCGATCTCCAAGATGGTGGTCGCGTCGTCTGGTTGATTGACCGTCGCGGTGCCTGTCAGCCAAACTTCTGCGACGCGCGCATGAGTGGCAATGCCGTCGCCATAGTCCGGGAAGACTTGCAGCGCTGGGTTGAGGAGATCGATGTCTCGGCCCTTGGTTGCCTCGGCGACATAAGTGCCAGGCAAGACGCAGTTGGTCGCTTGTGCGCCCGAGACCGGCTGACTCTGATTGAGGTACACCGCGCCCACGTGCAAGTTGGCTTTGGTAAGCACCACATGAAAGCCCCGACCGCTCATGAACTCGAGCCGGCCCACTGTCGCGTCGACCGGGCCCGCGGCGGCCGCGGTGAACGAGACGATCTCTCCGCCGGTCGTGCCCACACATTGGAGCAGTCCCAGGACTCCTAAGGCTAAGGATGCGATCGCTGCCCGCTTCATTTAGGTACCTCCAAAGCGAATGGCGAATGTGCCAAAGACACCAAGTGGTGCACCCGCGGTGAATTGCCGCATCGGAACGAGTGTGGGCGACTCTTGCGTGCGAAAGTCGGACGGATAATTGTACTCACCCAGTCGATACTTTTGATTGAAGAGATTGGTGGCCACCACACCGATCTCGAATGCTCGCCACTCCAACGTGCCTGAAATGTCCGTTGTGAAGATCGGATCACTGCGCTGCCC
The DNA here is from genome assembly GCA_043785265.1 of Myxococcales bacterium. Lineage (GTDB taxonomy): Bacteria > Myxococcota_A > Polyangia > Polyangiales > Polyangiaceae > JANYHY01. Next base: position 2,056 of record JAYVXK010000948.1, read on the forward strand.
ATAAGGGAGCGCGCGCTTGCCGACATAAGTGATGCCCAGACCGATCGCCCCGACGACTTTGTCTCCCGCGATCTTGAACGGCATCTTCGCGAACATCGCCGTGTCACTGCGGACGACGACATCAGGAACATAAGGAACGAGCAGGTGCGTGTCGTCGAAGGTGGACTTGACGAACGTGACGTTGGCGGCCTCGTCGAAGAAGCTCCCTGTCAATCGAAACGAACCTGACCAACCGGTGCGTGTCGTCCCATTGCCGAGAACATTGCGGCCCGCAGTCTCACTGAAGATGAGATCACGATCGACATGCGTGGCAAAAAAACTCGACCGCGCATTGACGGTCAGATCGTCACCGAACGTATTGGTGTAGACCGCGCCGCCCTCGAACGCGTTGATGCTGGCAAAGGGTGTGGCGACGTCTTGGGTGATGTAGATGGGATCGACCGATCGCACGCCGCGGCCATAACTTGCTGAAAACACGACGTGGCTGAAGGGACCTACGAGGAGTGTTGCGCGGGGCATCATCGCCGCGCTCGCGGTCGTCGCTCTTTGATCCGGCTCGCGGTAGCGACCAAAATCTTGCTGCGAGAGGCAGCTCGCGTCGCCTGGCGGACTCGTCTTCGACGGATGCGAGACACTGGTGGCTGCGCAGTTGTTGTGCGTGTTGAAAGTGAACAAGTCGGCGCGTACACCGCCGCGAACACCGAGCCACTTGGTCGCCCTAAGACTTAGATCTCCATAGAGGCCTAAGTCTCCCAAAACGGAGTCGATGTCCGTTTCGCGCTTGTAGGGGAGGTTCGTCGCCGTCTCGATGCGATGCTGCGTGCCGCCCGTGATGTCACCGCGGGCGAAGTAACCGAGCTCGACGTCTTGTCGCTGCTTGAACGCAGTCGTGTGCCATCGTGCCGCTCCCTTGGCCCCAACGGTGACGGCGCTGGTCTGCAAGTCGAGCAAGTCGCCGCGCTGATCGTGCGGAGATTGAATGGGATCTTGAACGTCCAAGAGACCGCCGGTGAAGTTCTCCAAGAGACGCATCTGCTTGCCTGAGACCCACACCCGCTGAACGAGCGTGGTGTCTCCCGATCGCGTTTGGATCTCACCAGACAGGCTAAAACGCGAGGCGCTGCCGCCTTGGCGCGGATCATAGGTGTCGTAAAACCCGACGCGTCCCGTGAGATAGTCGTCTTGGCGAATGACTCCCGCCGAATGATATTGAGTCGTGTACGCCATCGCCGTGACGCGCCAGAGTCCGCGATCACCAAGGCGACCTTCGTACTGCCCCATGGCTGTCGCGTGCTTGCCGTCGCGGTTTTTGCCGAAGCCGTCTGTGCTGCCGAGCTCGGTGCCGGCGAAGGTGTGCTCGCTCTCCTCCTTAGGTCCCCACAGCAAGACGAGCCGCTGCGTGTTGAAGCTGCCACCTAAGTACTTAGCCGTGAAGCCGCGCCGATCTAAGCCCAGCTCGTAGTCAGCGCTGCCTGCAACCGCGAAGTTTCCTTGGCGCGGATCAAACGGCCCCTCGATGACCCTAAGGGATTGCACCAACTCGGGGATGATGAAGTGCGCGTCTGCATAGCCGTTGCCGTGGAGATTGCCGGCTTCGTTGAAGGGAATGTTGCCAACCGTAAACTCGATGTCTTGCCCTTCGCGCGCGTCGAAGCCCCGCAAGAAAACCTGCTCCGCGTGACCCTCGCCACCCTCGTTCGTCAGAACGATTCCGGGCGCCAACTTCAAGAGGCCCGCCGCACCGTTGTCACGCGGGACGCGGCTTAGCTCTTTGATCTCGATCTTGTGGTCTGCCGATCCGTGAAAAGGTGCCTCGACACTCCCATGCACGGTGACAGCCTGAGGTTGATCGCCTTGCGCAGGTGTCGGCGGACCATTCCCTTTTGCAGCGGAGGGTGTGCCGGCTGA
>JAYVXK010000949.1:0-3961 GCA_043785265.1 Myxococcales bacterium
TGGTGAACACGTCGCATGCGTCGAACATCTCGTGAACGATCAGAGCCAGGCTTTTTTCGGGATGTTCGTCCTTCCGGATCCGATAGGCGTTCTCTGCGAAGCGACAAGCATCGAGCACGAGCGGCACACCGCGCGCGCGACACTCGTGCGAGACAGCGAGCAGGTTGGACAGCGAGACAGCCTGACCGCCGACACTGTTGTTGGTCACTGTCATCACGACGAACGCGATGCGACCCTTGTGCGTCTCGAGAGCCAGGTGGAAGGCCTCCATGTCCATGTCGCCACCAAACGCGCGATGACTCGTGAGCGCACCCGCATGAGGAAGGTCGACGCCCTCGCCCCCAGCCGCTTCGACATTGGCGCGCGTCGTGTCGAACAGTCCGTTCGAGAGCACGACCCGACCACGCACCGGAATGGCGTCGCACAGGATGCGCTCGGCCGCGCGACCCTGGTGCGTGGGAAACACCAGCGTGAACTTCGTGAGGCGCTCCACTGCCTCGGCGAACCGGAAGTAGCTGCGAGCGCCCGCATACGACTCGTCGCCACGCATCATCGCTGCCCATTGCTCGGCGCTCATGGCTCCAGTGCCAGAGTCGGTGAGCAGATCGATGATCACATCTTCTGCGCGCACGCGGAACAAGTTGTAGCTCGCCGCTTGGAGGATGCGTCGTCGCTCGGCCGCAGTCGTCATGCGGATCGGCTCGACGACTTTGATGCGAAACGGCTCGATGATCGGTCGGGTGCTCATGCAGTTACCTCCGGCCTATTTCGCTGGCGGCAAGAGCACCGCATCGATGACATGCACCACGCCGTTGGCGGCTTGAATGCTCGCGACGATGTTGGCGTTGTCGACCATCACGTGACCATCTTTCACGTGGAAGGTCACCTTGGTGCCGTCCGACATGCCCATCGTCTGACCATCCTTCATGTCTTTGGTCTGAAGGATCGGAACCGCCGCGTGGTGTTGAATGATCAGCTTGAGATCAGCCTGTTTGTCAGGCTTCATCAAACCGTCCACGGTCCCAGCCGGCAGCTTGTCGAAGGCCGCATTGGTGGGAGCAAACACTGTGTACACACCGCCGGGACTCGCCAGCACCTCCACCAAATCGGCCTGCTTGACTGCCGTGACCAGTGTCGTGTGATCAGGCGATCCGAGCGCGACGTCGAGCACCATCTTCTCGCTGTCTTTCTTCGGGATGGCTGGGACGTCAGGCTTCGTCGTTGCAGCGGCCTGCAGTGTGGTGGCAGGTTTGGCACCTGCGTCTGTCGTGGTCACGTCGATGTTGTTGCAGCCCAGCAGGGTCGCTAGGACTACGAGCATCAGGTTCTTGTTCATGGTCGCTTTCCGTTCCGGCGTCTTCGCCGCGTTCATGGTGGAAGTCAGGTCCCCTTGAAATTGCGCACTTGAGCGAGCAGCCCATCGAGCTCGGGTTTGCCTTCGAGATCAGGGTTTGCGGGCATCGACGGACTCTTGCCGACCGCGGCACCTCCGTAGAGGATCGTCTTCTTGATGTCGTCGTCCTTCACGCTCGCTTGCCAAGTCGCATCCGTGTAGTTGCGCGGCTTGGGTGTGAGCGCGCCTGCGGCCGGACCATCGCCTTTGCCCAGTGTGCCGTGACAGGGAGCGCATCGACTCACATAGAGCTCGTGCGGATCCACCGCGGCGGTAGTCGGAGCCGTCGAAGCCGGATGCGCTGTGGCCTTGGTAGTAGGCGCAGGGTCTGGCTTGGAGCAACCCGTGGCGAGGAAGAGTGCGACGACAGTGACGAGGAGAGATTTCATGGCGGTGCCTTTCGGATTCAGACGAGGTCGGAGCGATCCAGGCTCCTGCGGGTCAAAAAGAGTGCGATGGCGCCCAATACGAGCGGCCAGGTGATGCCGAGCACGAGCGCGCCGCGCGAGCCGACGCTGTTCGCGAGCCAGAAGCCGACCGGCCCGAGCACACTCAGATCAGGATCGACGCCGCTGAGAATGGCGAGCCTGGACGACTCGATCGGATTGATCGCCGCCAGCCCAAACACGACTTGAGGAGAGACGTGCCACTTGAGCAGCACGCCGATCAGCCCGAGATCGTGGAGCAGTGTCGCGCCCAGCCAAGCGACCAGCCCATAGACGGTCGCACGCTCGGTGGTCTTCGCCCACGACGAGATGAACAATCCAATGCACACGAATGCCCAGGTGAGCGAGAGGACGACCAGCAAACTTCGCGAGACGACTGGGGCGAGATTTTTGTCTCCCGAGATCGCGCCGACCAGCAGTGTGCCCAGCAAGAGGAGGACGAGCGGTCCTGCGATCACGACCAGGCGTGCACCTGTCGCCGCGAAGAGCCAGTCACTGCGTCGGCAAGGCTGGGACAGCAGCAGTTCGAACAGCCCTGTCGTGCGGCCCCGAACGATGCTTTGAGTCGTCGCCACGATCGCCACGAGCGGCAGCACCACGACTACTGCGTTCGAGACATTGAGCACCACGCGAGAGATCCCTGTAAAACCAAGAACACTCGACTCGCGCAAACCCAGCCAAATGAAGGCACCAAACACGATCGTGTACGCAACGATGGTGAACAGCACCCAACGCGATCGCAGCGCGTCGGCGAGCTCGAGACGAAAGAGCGCCGCGCGTGCAGACGGATGACGGGTCATGACGGACCTCCCTTGAGGAGTCGGGTCTTCGCAGCGCCTTCGATGTCACCCCAGGTCGCCTCGCCGTTGTCGTCTGGCGCGAAGCCGTAGTCCATCGGAGTGTGCTCGCCTCGCGAGTAGCGGACGTCGCGCGCGTTGACCCAGGTCCCTGCGCGACTGCGCACCCAGACATGGGAAGGCTGGGCATGACGCTCTTCGATCCATGTTGCCATGCACCCTGGGTCGTCGAAGAACACACGCGCGCCGTCGGTGGTCGTGAGCTCCGCCGCGTACCTGGGCTCGGACACGAGCATCGAGCAGCTGCCGCAAGCCTGCTTGCCCCACACGGGGTCGGTGGCTTTGCCGCTGTCGTCGCACGCGGACAACGACAACACCAAGATGGCCGCGAGCAAGCGCGAGGTCATGCGACCACCCGCAGGCCTACGCGCTGACGAGCGTCTCCCAGTGCGCCCTTCTTCTTCAGGTCGGCTAGCGCATCCTGCACACTGCCGTCGCGCTCGATTCGTCCATCGGCCAGCTCCACGACCCGCGACACCAAGCGCTCGACCTCCTCGGCTCGGTGCGAACAGAGAATGGTGATGGCGTCCTTGTCGCGCGCGGCAACCTCTTCAAAGAAGGCGACTCGCGACTCGCGGTCGAGGTTCGCGGTCGGTTCATCGCAGATGAGCACGTCAGCGTTCGCGGAGAGCGCGAGAGCCGCGAGCAGCTTCTGCTTCATCCCTCCGGACAGATCGCGAAAACGTGCCTGCATGACGGCATCGAGCGCGAGACCCAGCCTGTCGGCCCGTGTTTTGACCGCTCCGACTTCCATTCGGCGAAGCGACGCGAACGCACGAACTACCTCACCTACCGGCGCCTCGATCGGCGGCGCGACCTGAGGAATGTACGCGACCGATCGCAGTGCGAGTTCAGGAGTCGTAGCGACATCGACACCCGCAATCGCGACGCGTCCGTCGACACGCACGAGGCCAAGGATGGCGCGAAGGAGGGTGGTCTTTCCAGAACCATTGGTGCCCACGAACGCGACGCGCTCGCCAGGATGGATGGTGAGCGACACGTCGTCGAGCGCACGCACGCGACCGAATGACTTGGATACATGACGAACGTCGATCATCTCGGCCTCGCTGCGATCATGCTCGGGTGCGGATCACGGAGCGCGATGTGCGACGCGAACACTGGCGCCGCGTGCGCGATGGTGTCGAGCATGCCCATCGCCGCAGTGCCCTCGAAGAGCTTCACACTGGGATGCTTGTCGGTGATCTCATTGGAGAGCTGTTTCACCTCGAACGCGACATCCCCCTGCCCGTCTCCGTCGAGGTCGT